>NZ_LZTE01000018.1:0-3268 GCF_001665925.1 Gordonia sp. 852002-50816_SCH5313054-c | reverse complement strand
CTTCGTGTGGACGAAACCGGTCGAGGAGATTCTCAAGAAAGCTCAACCGAAAACCAACTAACGAAACGCGACACTAGCCCACAGCTGATCGAGCTAGCCCACAGCTGATCGAGCCGCCCACCGCTGATCGAGATGCCCACCGCTGATCGAGCTTGTCGAGATCACTCACCCGAGCCCGCCCACCTGCCGGACCTAAATGTGTGTCCTATCGATAGATGTGGGTGCTGCAGCACCCAACTCCTTCGATTGGACACACATTTAGGGTGCGGCTCTCCGGTGGCCCAGCCCGGTCAGCTCCGGACGACCATCACGGGAGCGTTGGCTTCCCGCAGCACCTTCTGGCTCGTCGATCCCAGGAGCAGGCCGGTGAAGCCTCCGCGACCACGGCTGCCGACCACGATCAGCGACGCCTTGTCGCCTGCGGCGTCGAGCACGGCCTTGGCCGGGTCCTCGGGGATGACCTTCCGCTCGATCGTGACGTCGGGGAAGTCGGAGGCGAAGCCCGCGAGCCGCTCGGCGAGTGCCTCGACGGCGTCCTGCGACATACGGGTGACCTCGTCGGGATCGATTCCGTAACCATGCAGTGCGTCGACGTCGAGCGGGGTCCAGGTGTGCACCGCGACGAGCGACACATTGCGCAGTGACGCCTGCCGGAATGCCTCCTTGATGGCGGCCTCGCTCACGGGCGAGTCGTCGATGCCGACGACTACAGGTCCGTCGGTATTGCCCTCGCCGTCGATCACGACGACGCGGCCATGATGGTGTGCGGCAACCGTGATGCTCACGGAACCGAGGAAGAGTCCCTTCACGCTGCCGAGCTTGCGTGTTCCGACGACGATCAGAGCAGCGTCCTTGCCGAGCTCGAGCAGCACGCGCGCAGCGTCACCGTCGACGATCGACGTATGGATGGTGATGTCGGGCGCAACTTCCTTGGCTGCGGCAGCAGCGCTCTGCACCGCATCGGTGGCGTCCTGCCGGATCGCATCGATCACGTCCTGCGGGATGATGAGCCCAGGCGCGTAGTCGCTCGTGCTCGCGTCGTAGACCCCGACCAGCTTGAGGTCGAGGTGCTCGAGTTCTGCTTCCTTGGCTGCCCAACGGACTGCTGCCGTTGCCGCTTCAGAACCGTCGACGCCGACGAGAATCGCATTCATCTGTTTTCCAACTCCTCACAACTGTCTGCTCAGTAACCCTCACCATCCATCGTGCCCGCCGACGGTTGCGAGGGCAATGGAACAAGGTCCCGAAGGTGCAGGCAGCGACTGCTGCAATGACCGACGGATGTACGGTGGATGAACCGCCGCCTACATCCCGAACAGCCGCACCTTTCACCCGAACCGATTGGTGGTGACCCAAAAATGACTGGGCCGCAAGATAATTCGCACAGCGATCACACCGGTCGCACCGATGGCGAAGCAACCGGCAGCCCGTCACCGTCTGAGCCGAGCGAGTTCCGTCGCGCGATGACGTCGGTCGTGATCACGGTGTTCTTCACGGTCGCCATCGTGCTGGTCGCGGCCGCGTCATCTGGCGGCCTGCAGACGCTCCTGCTCATCGTCGCCCCGATCGTCGTACTGATCGCAGCGCTCACGACAGCGGTACGCACGTACCGGGTCTGGCGCGCAGGCGGCCGCTGGCAGATCTGGCAGGGCGCAATGTGGTTCGAGTTCGCCTTCTTCGTCATCGTGCTGTTCAGCACGGCACCGCTGCTGCTCGTGGATTGACACTCACCCACCACTCGGCACGACCCCTACCCCGCCACCGGAGTGGTGGCGGGGTGCAGATAGGTTGCGGCACAACCTGATTCGACGCTGCGCTCGATTCGTCGGGCGGGCACGCCGGCCGGGTTGGCGCGTCGTACTGGTCGCCGCGGTGGTCAGGCGGCGTCTGCCAGCGGTGGGCCGAGGCTGTCTGGCGGGTCGACGCCGTGGGGTGCGAGGGGGTCGCCCGGTGGAGCTGGACCTGTTGGCGCGCCCGGGATTGTGGGCGGGTTGGGGTCTGTGGGCGGCTCGGGGTCGAGTTCGAGTGGCCTGGTTAGGTTCCATCGGATGTCGACCCGCCTGCCGAGAGGCCGAGTATCAGCGGAAGGCATCCCATCCGCCAGCGCGAGTTCGACGCCGGTGAGCGTCTGACATGCCACCTGCCTGCTCGGCGGGTCCGGCACTGAGGACGGCGACACCATCCAGGCACCCACTGCGTCCGCGACCACCATCTGGCCGCTGGCCGCGTCCGCGACGATCTCGGTACCCGCTGTGCTGGCTATGTCCGTGACGTTCTCGGCGTCGGCTGTACCCGAGCCTCGCGCGCCGATCTCGGTAACCGTCGCGTCTGTACGTGACCCGGTGGCGCGTGCAGCCGCTGCAGCGTCGGTGTTGGTGTGTTCGGCGGCGAGGTAGTCGCGGAAGTCGGCTTTGACGTCCGCGATGCGGTTGATGCGTTCGGGATTCTCCGGCATGCCGGGCTTGGCGTTGAGCCGCCACGCGACACGTCCGGTGTCGGGTCCTTCGGTGACCATGCGGGTCGTGAACTGGCCGGGTTTCGGGCCGACCCGGCGATTGTGCACATCGCAGGCGGGCACCAACTGGTCGATGTCGGTCAAGCCACCGTCGGCCCAGTCTTTGGCGGCGTGATGCATCTGCACCCGTGAAGCGGGTTGATTACAACCCGGTGCCGAGCACATCTTCCCGCCGGGTGAGGCGAATGAGGCGAGCCGTTGCCCCAGTGACGCGATCCGCTTCGACCGACCCAAATACAGCGGGATGCTGGTGTGGTCACCGAACACCGCCAAATACTGACTGGCACCGGCGGAGGCGGCCATGTTGATGACGTCGTGGATGGGCAGGAGTGTTCCGGACGTGGTTTGCGCGATCCCCGCCTGTGCTTCGAGTTCCTGCAGGCTGGTGGTGACGATCACCTGGATCGGCAAACCGCGATGAGTGGTGCCCAACATCCCGGATTCCAACACCTGACCCAACAGTGCCGAGAAGGCGTCGTGGTTGCGTTGCGCAGGCGAGCGTTCATCACGTAGCGCCGCGGCCGCGACCTGTTCAGCATTCGCGGTCGTGATCGGCCCGACCGGCGACTCCGGGTCATCCGGATTGTTCATGCCGGGTTTGGCCCACGCGTCCAACACGGTGTCCAGCCGGGCGCGGGCGATCGGATCCAAATCGGCGGTCAACCGTGACATGAGTTGCGCGTTCTGCCGGTTCACCCACAGGCGGCGTCGACGTTTACGGTCCTTCGAGGTGGTCAGCGTGCCATCCGGATC
>NZ_LZTE01000017.1:0-9426 GCF_001665925.1 Gordonia sp. 852002-50816_SCH5313054-c | reverse complement strand
TTTGCGATCGTCGGCAGCGTCAGATGTGTATAAGAGACAGGCGGTGGGGGCGGGGGCAGAAGGGTGCACTTCGGTCGCGGTGTCGGTGGCGAGGGCGGCGTCGACTTCGAGGACCTCTTCGGGCAGATGTTCGGCGGCGGTGGCGGGTACGGGCCGATTCCCGGCGCCGATCAGGAAGCGGAACTGGAACTGACCCTGGAAGAAGCGTATCGGGGCGGCAAACGCACTCTCCGTCTGGACGGACGGCAGTACGACGTCGACATTCCGGTCGGTGTCCTGGACGGCCAGCGAATCCGGCTGGCCGGGCAAGGGGGCCGGGGCAACGGCGACGCGCCGCCCGGGGATCTGTACCTCGTGGTGCGGATCAGACCGCACCCCCGGTTCCGCGTCCAGGGCCGGGACATCTACGTCGACCTGCCCGTCTCCCCCTGGGAAGCAGCCCTCGGCGCGACGGTCGCCGTTCCCACTCCCGGTGGCGAGGCGAAAGTCAAAGTGGTGCCGGGCTCGTCGACAGGTAGGAAGCTGCGCCTGCGCGGAGAAGGCATGCCCAATCCGCGGGGCGCCAACGGCAACCTTTACGCAGAAATCAAGGTGATGGTGCCGCCGAAACCGACAGCACGCGAACGCGAGCTGTTCGAACAGTTGGCCGCCGAATCGAACTTCGATCCGAGGAAACAGCCATGAGCACCCCGACCCCGGGCACCCAGTACATATTGGTTCGCCGTACCGGAATGTCGCTGGATGTCTTCGCCGAACGTACCGGGCTGCACCCCGACCTGGCACGAAAGCTTGTGGCTCTCGGCCTGATCGACGCACGCCGCGACCCCGGCGGCGAAATATTGTTCGAACCGTCAGCAGTGGCCCACGCTGCCCGCATCCAACGGCTGCGGACGGGTCTAGGCCTGAACTACTCGGCAATCGGGCTCGTGCTCGATCTGCTGGATCGAATCGAGAAACTCGAAGCAGCGTCCCGCAGAAGGAGGACACCCCCATGGACACCGGCAGCCTGACTGAAAAGTCACGAGAAGCCCTGCAGGAAGCCCAGAACGTCGTGACCAGAATGGGTCACACCGAGGTCGACGGAGAGCACCTGCTGCTCGCGTTGGTCGATCAGCAGGAAGGGTTGGTACCCCGACTGCTCGAGCAGGCCGGCGCGAACGTCGATGCCCTACGCTCCGATCTGGAACGTGAACTGTCGCGTAGGCCGAAGGTCAGCGGCCCCGGCGCGACACCCGGTCAGGTGACGATCACCCAGCGCCTGGCCAAACTGCTCGACGCCGCGGAACGAGAGGCAAAGCGACTCAAGGATTCCTACGTGTCGGTGGAGCATCTCGTGATGGCCCTCTCCGAGGAGGGGTCGACCAGTGCGGCCGGACGGGTTCTCACCAGTCATGGGGTCACACGAGACGCCTTCCTCACGGCGCTGACGAAAGTGCGCGGCAATCAGCGCGTCACCTCGGCCACCCCGGAAGGGGCGTACGAGGCGCTCGAGAAGTACGGACGCGACCTCGTCTCCGAGGGGCGGGCAGGCAAACTCGATCCGGTCATCGGCCGAGATGCCGAGATCCGCAGGGTAACGCAGATCCTGAGCCGGAAGACGAAGAACAATCCGGTGCTGATCGGCGACCCCGGCGTCGGTAAGACCGCGATCGTCGAGGGCCTCGCCCAGCGGATCGTCCGCGGCGACGTGCCCGAGGGCCTACGCGACAAAACGATCTTCTCGCTCGACATGGGTTCCCTGGTGGCCGGCGCGAAGTACCGCGGCGAGTTCGAGGAACGGCTGCAGGCGGTGCTGTCCGAGGTGAAAGCGGCCGAGGGGCGCATCCTGTTGTTCGTCGACGAGTTACACACCGTCGTCGGCGCAGGATCGGTCGGCGGCGAGGGATCTCTCGACGCCGGCAACATGCTCAAACCGATGCTCGCCCGCGGCGAACTGCACATGATCGGTGCCACCACTCTCGACGAGTATCGCAAGCACATCGAATCCGATGCAGCATTGGAGCGTCGATTCCAGACCGTTCTCGTCGACGAGCCCAGTGTCGAGGATGCAATCTCGATTCTGCGCGGACTCCGAGAACGCCTCGAGGTGTTTCACGGCGTGAAGATCCAGGACGGCGCACTGGTGGCCGCCGTGACCCTCTCGCACCGGTACATCACCGACCGTTTCCTTCCGGACAAGGCGATCGACCTGGTAGATGAAGCGTGCGCCCGGCTACGAACCGAAATCGACTCGATGCCCGCCGAACTCGACGAACTCACCCGGAAAGTGACCCGGCTGGAGATCGAAGAGGCCGCCCTGTCCAAGGAAACGGACGCGGCCAGCAAGACGCGCCTCGAGGAGTTGCGTAAGGAGCTGGCCGATCTGCGGGCCGAGGCCGACGCCCGGCACGCTCAGTGGGAGGCGGAGCGCCAAGCGATCCGTCGGGTGCAGGAGCTGCGGGGAGAGCTGGAACGCTTACGCCACGAGGCCGAGGAGGCCGAACGCAATTACGACCTCAATCGGGCCGCCGAGCTGCGATACGGCGAGATCACCGAACTCGAACGCAAACTCAAGGCGGCGGAGGAGCAACTGGCCACCAGGCAAGGCCGGAATCCGTTGCTGCGCGAGGTGGTCACCGAAGACGAGATCGCAGAGATCGTGGCCGCATGGACGGGTATCCCGGTCGCTCGACTGCAGGAAGGCGAGCGGGAGAAGCTGTTGAAGCTCGACGAGATCCTGCACGAGAGGGTCATCGGTCAGGACGAGGCGGTACAACTGGTCGCAGACGCGGTAATCAGAGCAAGGTCGGGTATCCGTGATCCGCGCCGGCCGATCGGTTCGTTCATCTTCCTGGGACCGACAGGTGTGGGGAAGACCGAGCTCGCAAAGACGCTGGCCAGTGCCCTCTTCGACAGCGAAGACAACATGGTGCGCCTGGATATGAGCGAGTACCAGGAGCGGCACACGGTGAGTAGGCTCATCGGTGCGCCCCCCGGGTATGTCGGGTATGACGAGGGGGGTCAGCTCACTGAGGCGGTGCGTCGCAAGCCGTACTCCGTGGTGCTCTTCGACGAGATCGAGAAGGCCCATGCCGACGTCTTCAATACCCTGCTGCAGGTGCTCGATGACGGCCGGATCACCGATTCTCAAGGCAGGCAGGTCGATTTCCGGAACACGGTGATCATCATGACCTCGAACATCGGATCCCAGCATCTCCTCGAGGGAGTCACAGCGGACGGCGAGATCAAGCCGGACGCCCGGGCGCGGGTGCTGGCGGAACTGCGCGGGCACTTCCGTCCCGAGTTCCTCAACCGGGTCGACGACATCGTGTTGTTCACACCGCTCACGCTGCCCCAGATCGAGCACATCGTCGAGCTACAACTCACCGATCTTCGGAACAGATTGTCGGAGAGGCAGATACACTTGAATATCACGCCGGAAGCACGCCGGCTCATCGCCGAACACGGTTTCGACCCGGTCTACGGTGCACGACCCCTGCGCAGGTATATCGCCCATGAGGTCGAGACCAAGATCGGTCGTGCGCTGTTGCGCGGCGAAATCGAACCGGGCGGCACCATCAGTGTCACGGTCGATGACGGCGAACTGTCCGTCGCATATACGGAACCCGCCATCGCGGCCTGAGAAGGGGTGTCGTCATGGGATCCGACAAGGTGAAGTGCCCACACTGCGGCAAGGTCAACAGGGTACCGGCGGCCGGGAACGGGAGACCCCGCTGCGGAAATTGCCACGAGCCGCTGCCCTGGATCGCCTCGGCAGGGGATGGCGACTTCGCGGAGGTCGCCGAGAAATCCTCGGTGCCTGTACTCGTTGACCTCTGGGCGACGTGGTGCGCTCCGTGCCGAATGGTCAGCCCCGCGCTCGAGCAGCTCGCCACAGAACGCGCGGGTCAGATCAAGCTCGTCAAGGTTGACGTGGATGCTGCACCCCAGACGGCCGAACGTTTCACCGTCAGTGCCGTTCCGACGCTGCTGGTGATGGACCGAGGTGAGGTACTCGCTCGTCAGGCGGGCGCCGCTCCGGTACCGGTGTTGCGCACATGGCTCGATCAGGCGCTCTCGGAAAAAGCAGGCAAGGAGGCGAACTCATGACTTTTGCCCACGCGGACCCACATGTGATCGCGATCCGGGCCGTGGCGCCCCGCACTCCACAAGGTTGCGAGGAATGTCTTCGCCTCGGCACCCCGTGGGTACATCTGAGGCTGTGTCTGTCGTGCGGACACGTCGGTTGCTGCGACTCCTCGCCGGGCAAGCACGCGAGCGCACACGCTCACGCCCTTGGCCATCCGATCGTCCAGTCGATGGAACCCGGTGAAGATTGGCGTTCGTGTTATGTCGACCAGAATTTCGTCTGAGGACGCCCCACGCCTGGGCGACGGTCAGCTCGTCGACGACGAGACTCCGGATACAGTCGGGGCATTCCCGCGGTTGACGGACGCCCAGGTAGCGACGCTCGAGACCGGAGGCACACGTCGATCGGTTCACGCCGGCGAGGTGCTGATTCGAGCGGGCACCCGCAGCAGCGACTTCTTCGTCGTCCTTTCCGGCAAGGTCGCGATCATCGACGAGGGCGCCGAGGACGGTGAGCGTCGGATATTGCGCCTGCACGGTCCGGGCCGATTCCTGGGCGAGCTCGGACTGCTGGAAGGCCAGGTGGCGTTCTTCACCGCCGAAGCGATCGAGGACGGCGAGGTGCTCGTCATCCCAGCCGAGCGGGTGCGCGAGCTCGTCGCCCACGACCTCGTGCTCAGCGACCTGATCCTGCGCGCCTACCTGATCCGCCGGCACCTACTGATCGGGCTCGGCGCGGGGTTCCGGATCATCGGCTCCTGCTATTCCCCGGACACGTTGCGGCTTCGCGAATTCGCGATGCGCAACCGGCTGCCCCACAAATGGATCGATCTGGAGCAAGACGAACGGGCGGAGCAGCTGCTGCAAAGCCTGGGTGTCGCCCCAGAGGACACTCCCGTCGTGATCTGGCACGGCGAGAAGGTGCTGCGCAATCCGACGAACGCCGAACTCGCCCGCATCGTCGGGCTCCCGGTCCCGGACGCAGCGCAGGACGTGTGCGACCTCGTCGTCGTGGGTGCCGGACCGGCGGGTCTGGCCGCGTCCGTGTACGGCGCCTCGGACGGGTTGAACACGGTGACACTGGAGTCGATCGCCGCCGGCGGCCAAGCCAGTACCTCCTCCCGGATCGAGAACTACCTGGGCTTCCCGGCAGGGGTCTCCGGCGCCGAATTGGCGGAGCGCGCCATAATCCAGGCCGGGAAATTCGGCGCCCGCCTCCTGGTGTCGGCGGACGTCGCCGGCCTCGGCTCCGAGGCCGGGCACCATGTGCTCCGGCTGGCGGACGGCGGCGAGATCCGCGCCCGGGCGGTCGTGCTCGCCACCGGGGCGCGATATCGCAAGTTGGAGGTTTCGGGAATCGAGGCACTGGAGGGGAGAAGCGTGTATTACGCCGCGACCCATCAGGAAGCGCGGCTGTGCGGCACCGACCCGGTGGCCATCGTCGGCGGCGGAAACTCCGCCGGCCAGGCCACCGTCTTCCTCGCAGACCATGTCTCCCACGTTCACCTGCTCATCCGCGGCGGTGACCTCGGAAAGAGCATGTCCCGGTATCTGGTCGACCCGATCGAGCGGCATCCGCGGGTGACTGTGCACCGGAACACCGAGATTCGTGAGGTCCACGGCGAGAAATACCTCGAAGAGATCGTGGTCGAGGACAATCGCACGGGCGACCAGGACACGATCCGGGTGCACGCTCTGTTCGTCTTCATCGGGGCGATGCCGCATACCGGGTGGCTGGCCGACACGATCGCACTCGACGACCACGGCTTCGTCCTCACCGGCATGGACGCGGTCCACGCCCGAGGGGACGGCAACCGGCCGATCAGCGCCGGGCTGTCCAGGACGCTCGAAACCAGCCGGGCCGGTCTGTTCGCGGCGGGTGACGTCCGCCGCGGCTCGGTGAAACGGGTCGCATCCGCTGTCGGTGAAGGAGCGATGGCGGTACGACAAATCCATGAATACTTCGAAAGGAGCTGACGACATGCCAGTGGTGGGCACCGTCAAATTCCAGCGGTTCTTCCGGGCAGCGGCCGGACTACAGGTCGACCGGAACGACCTCAAGCGCTATACGGATTTCATCGACGACAAGATCTACGACCTGATCCTGATCGGCAAGACCTCGGCCAAAGCAAACCTGCGGGACGTGATCGAACCGTGGGACCTGCCGATCACCAAGGGGCTGCAGGAGAGCATCCACCGGTTCGAGAAGCTGGACGAGGAGATCGAACTACAACCTCTGCTCGACCAACTGGCGGCCCGGCCATCCTTGGACGTGGCTCTCTCCGAGGAGACCGAGCAACGACTGCCGCTGATCGCCGGAGGCCTGAGCGTGGCGCTGGCGCATACCTTCGTCACGGTCGAGCCGGACCGCAAGAACCCCGGGACCGCCGAATGGAGCGTCGCCTTCGACATCTTCCACCTACTGCTCTGACCCCGGGCGGCTGCCGGGGGCGACAGAGATCGATTTCCCACCCCACTGCGACGTCGGCGACTACACCGTCACCCAAATCGCAAACGTGCAGGACGTGTGCGGGTCCATCTCGGCCTTGGCCGTAGCGGGAAGTCCAGCTAGAGCGCACGCCTGAGAAGCGAGCGGGAGTGAGACGCAGTGCCTGGTGCGAGAGAAATTGGGGCGGATTCAGAGCAGGTGTTCGGTGGGGAGCCGCAGCGGGTCGGCAGCTTCCGATTCTTCCTCGACGGTCAGCGGTGGGAATGGTCCGACGCCGTCGCCCAGATGCACGGCTACCGGCCCGGGGACGTCACGCCGACCACCGAACTGCTGCTGTCCCACAAGCATCCCGAGGATCACCGGCGCGTCGCCCGCGTCCTCGAACGGATGATCAGTGACGCCGAACCGTTCAGCAGCAAACACCGCATCATCGACACCGCCGGCAAAGTTCACCTCGTCGTGGTCGTCGGCGACCTCTTGCACGACGACACAGACGCCGTGATCGGGACCACCGGCTTCTACATGACATCACCCAGTCCTACCGCAGCGATGTCAAGGAGTCGGTCGACGCGGCGGTCGCCGAACTCGCCGAGTCGCGGGCGGTAATCGAACAGGCCACGGGCGCACTGATGCTGGTCTACGGGATACCCGCCGACCGCGCCTTCGACGTTCTCACCTGGTGTTCCCAGCAGACCAACACCCGACTTCGCACGATCGCCGAACAACTCGTCACCGGATTCGTCGAGTGCGAACCCGCTGCGGACCTACGGACCCGGTTCGACCACCTTCTGCTCACCGCCCACCAGCGAACCCGGCAACAGGGCTGAGTGAGTGACAGTCCCGCGGGGTGTAGGGAGTCAAACGAAACCTGGACCGGGCTGCCGACCGGTCGAGCACCCGATCTGGCACGGTTGTCGCGTCTGCTCGATGCGTTGCCGCTGCCGGACCCCGTACGCCGCCTCCCTGACGGCGGCGTCGTCCTCGAGACCCGACCCGAGCGCCCCACCGATGGTCGCGATGGACGCCAGTAGCCAGGCGAGGGTGAGGTAGTCGGAAAAATTCACCCCGTGCCCGAGAATGCGGGACAGCAGTTCCGGGGGAAGAGTCAGACACGCGGTGAACAGCAGCAGGCCGAACAAAGCCACGTGGAGGACGATCACGCCGATGACCAGGGTGACGACGGTGGCGGTGTTGTACAGAACCGAACGATCGCGCTCCTCCGGCGACTTCGGTCGTTCCCACAGTTCGTGTTCGACGAGCAGCCAGAGAATCATCGCCACGATCGACAGGACCGTCGCCGCACTCATCCGCCATGGGCCCATCGTGTCGGCGAACAACCAGATCGTGTTGGTGGCCAGTGCGATCGCACCCGTGGCGAAGGCGCCGACGAGCACCTTCGACAGTCCGGTGACCAGTCGCCACGGCCGGTTGGCCCGCACCATCCCCGACAGCAGTCGCAGTCGCCGCAGTCCCGAGGGCGCCAAGTATCGGATGCCGTCCTTGATCTGCACACACGGGTACCGTCGCGCCGCGCCGGGAGGCATGAGTTCGGGTTCACCGAGAACGCGGGCGAGCGCGAGTTCGGTGACGGTGCGGATGCGGCGCTCGATCCGGACGCCGCCCACACCGGCGACCGAGATGGGTGCGAATCTGTGGTCGACGCTGACGTCGGCCACCACCGGCAGGGTGTCCTCCCGGCGCGGCAGATCGGTGAGATACACGACGATGTCTTCCTGTTCGGAGGACGGATCGACCGTGTCGATGACATCGGTGAAATCGGCTTGCTCGTCCGGCAGGTACGGTTTGCGGCGCACACAGGTCGTCCACCGGCGCTCGGGCCGGTCAGGGCTTTGCAGGCGTTCCGGCAGGTAGTCGGCGATGCGTTCGGCAAGAGCCGCTGGTTCGCCCGGATCCGCGATCAGCAGCACCGAAACCTGCTCACCCGCGGCACCGGAGTGCCCCGCCTGCAGATGCTCGTTCGCCGTCACCGCCTTCGCGTACCCGCCCGGTGTGTCCCCGAACTCCAGGCTGTGGGTGCGAGTCGATCACAGCGCCCGCCACGGATATCGGCTGCCAGTCCGTGTCCGGTAGACACCCCGCAGCGTCTGAGGATGCACCGCGGACACGACCACAACCCGCGGGATCTGGTCCGCTCGGTGCACCCCGCTGATCGATCCATTAGGGGCAAACGGGCCAATGACTGGGCATCGATCTCCTTACGGGATAGCGACCAGGCTGAGGATTCTGACAAGTTCGTGGGAATAAGGCACTGACACGACGGCGAGAACCTGCAGGTCGGAGATCCGCGAAGTGACACCGATCCGCGGAACCTACATTTTTGTATGTTGAGATGCAGCGGAGATGAGCGAGATGGGCGGGGCAGATAAACTGGGCCGACCACAGCTTTATAAGGCTTCTGAGCTGCGGTTTCCCGGAATGAAACCTTCACCGGCTCTCGTCTCACCGAGTCTCTGTCAGTCTGTAGCGGCGTGTCCTGTCAATCTTCACTGCATCTCGACACCCGACAGCCGGAAGAATCCGCACCATGAGCGTTCCCGATGCGTCTGGTGGTGGTGCTTTTCCTGTTATCTGCCGACCATTCGCCCCGCCGGGGTGTGTCAATGGAGCGCCGGGGAGAAGTCGCCGCGAAACAAGCGGCGCCGAGCGGGAGCGAGGCGACAGCGCGTGGCGAGTTGTTGCCGAAAGCGGATTTGACGCGGTCCGGTTGGGCGCCATGATAATTCGGCAGGGCAGGCAAAGCCCGGGGTTGCGGTCGTGTTGATCCGTAACGCACGAAGGATGCTGGTACGGATGCCGTTTCGACGCCAGGGGAGGGCGGGACAGATAAACTGGGCCGACCACAGCTTTATTAGGCTTCTGTGCTGGGGTTTGCGGGATTGAAACCTTCA
>NZ_LZTE01000016.1:0-1418 GCF_001665925.1 Gordonia sp. 852002-50816_SCH5313054-c | reverse complement strand
GAGATATTGTCAAGACCTGTGGATGAGCGGTTTTCAGGCGGCCTCCTGGGTGCCTGAGGTGGCGTCGGGTTCGACGAGTTTGCCTTTCTCGAAGGTGGCGCCATCACGGACCAGTTTCACCAGATGTGGTGCGTTGACCGCCCGCCATTTCGACTGCGCGGCCTCGATCAGTTTGTAGGCCATCGCGATGCCGGCCGCGCGGGATCCGGGGCCTTTGGTGACTTTGGTCCGTAGCCGCACGGTCGCGAACGTCGACTCGATCGGATTGGTGGTCCGCAGATGAATCCAATGCTCAGCGGGATACCGATAGAACTCCAGGAGCACGTCGGTGTCGTCGACGATCTTGGCCACGGCTTTCGGATACTTGGCACCGTAGGTCTTCTCGAATGCAGCGATGGCTTGACGGGCATGCTGTTCGTCTTCGGCGTTGTAGATTTCCTGCATCGCTTTGATAGCGTTGGGGTGTGCCGATTTCGGCAGTGCCGCAAGCACATTGGCTTGCTTATGAAACCAGCAGCGTTGTTCCCGGCTCTCGGGGAACACCTCGCGGACCCCGGCCCAGAACCCGAGCGCGCCGTCCCCGACCGCCAGGGTCGGGGACGGCATGCCACGGCGTTTACAGCTGCGCAGCAGATCGGCCCACGACTCGGTCGATTCCCGGTAGCCGTCAGCGAGCGCGATCAACTCCTTGCGGCCGTCGGCGCGGACGCCGATCATGACCAACAGACACAGCTTCTCCTGCTCCAGGCGCACCTTGAGGTGGATGCCGTCGACCCACACGTACACATAGTCGGCGGTGATGTCGCGGTCGGCGAAGGCTGCGGCTTCTTTCTGCCACTGGGCAGTGAGTCGGCTGATGGTGGCCGCCGACAACCCAGCGCCGGAACCGAGGAACTGCTCGAGTGCCGGCCCGAAATCGCCGGTGGACAGTCCATGCAGGTACAGCAGCGGCAGGACCGCGGAGATCTCCGGGCTTTTGCGTGCCCACGCCGGCAGAATCTTCGACGAGAACCTCTGCCGCTCACCGGTGTCTGGGTCGACGCGCTTGTCGTTGACCCGCGGTGCCTTCACCGCAACCGCACCCGCAGCGGTCATCACCTCCCGCTCGTTGTGGGAGCCGTTACGCACCACCAGACGGTGCCCGTTCTCATCGACCTGGTCGGTGAACTGGTCGATGTAGGCGGCGACCTCGGCGCGCAATGCCGCGGCGAGCATCTGCCGAGCACCGTCTCGGACGATCTGATCGAGGATGGAGCGGTCCTCGCCAGCCGGGTTGGAACCTTCGTTGGAGTTGACTACCGTGAGCACGAGGCGTGCCTTTCCGCCAGCGCTGCAACGCTGACTTGATCAAGTGACTACCAGGATCATATTTACGGGAAGGCACGCCCTCCCTGATCCACAGGTCTTGATCATTCCTC
>NZ_LZTE01000015.1:0-780 GCF_001665925.1 Gordonia sp. 852002-50816_SCH5313054-c | reverse complement strand
GGAACCACATCGAGGAACACCGACAACATCGACGGCACGAAATGCACCGACGTCGCCCGCGTCGCCCCGATCAACTCCGCCAGATACAACGGATCGCCGTGACCACCCGGCCGCGCCACCACCACCTGAGCACCAGACATCAACGGCGCGAACAACTCCGGCACCGACACATCAAACGTCACCGGCGTCTTCAACACCACACGATCGGCGTCGGTCAGTGAGAAACGGTCGATGCACCACCGCAGACGGTTTACTGCGGCCCGGTGCGAGACGGTGACACCCTTCGGCCGACCCGTCGACCCCGACGTGAACAACGTATACAACGCCGCATCACCCGACAACGACGACAACCGCTCACCATCAGACACCGCAGCCACCGACACATCCACCGACCCCGACGCATCCACCTCAACCACCCGCACACGATCACCAAGCCCCACCACCGCAGCAGGCACCACACCAGCAGCAACCACCACCACACCCACCCCAGCAGTACCCACCATGTACTCCACCCGCTCTAGCGGCGCCTGCGTATCCAACGGCACATACTGACCACCCGCAGCAACCACCGCATGAACAGCCACCACAAACTCCACCGACCGCTCCAACGACACCCCCACCGCCACCTCAGGCCCCACCCCCACACCAATCAACTCACGCGCCAACACCGCCACCCGCGCACCAAACTCCGCATACGACACCACCCGACCCCCACACCACAACGCAGGCGCACCCGGCGACCGAACCACCTGCGCCGCAACAGCATCAGCAACCGTCTCG
>NZ_LZTE01000014.1:0-13419 GCF_001665925.1 Gordonia sp. 852002-50816_SCH5313054-c | reverse complement strand
TCGAACCCGGCACCGCCTCACCCGACCAGCAGGAGGCTGCCTGAAACAACCTCATCCACAGATCTTGACAATATCTCCGGTCGCACCAGGAGAGCAGAGCCTCGGCCGTGGTCAGTCGCTGTTGCACCACGGCGGCGAGAAGACCGCCCGCCGACCGTGCCGATGCATGCTCACCCCACGCACCAGCATTGAGCGCCGAAGCCAATGTGAGGGTCGCGGGCTCGACCCGCAGCGTCGCCATTCCCGCGCGTTGCACCAAGAGCGAGGTCAGGTCGTGGCGCGTACGGACGTAGTCGATTCCGTCGGGCGCCCTCCGCGCGCTGCGATCGTCTGCTCCGACGAGGAACACGACCGGCCCATCCTCCCAGCCCTTCAACCCATGCGCCGACAGAGGAGCGCGACCCGCCAGAGCTGTTGTGCCACAGGGGTGTAGCGCACCGATCCAGACGCGCTGAGTCTCGCTCGGAGCACCTGGAGCGAGCATCAGAACTCTTGGACCGAATGCCTTCCACTCGCCACTGCTGACTCGCCGCCGCACGGTTCGCTTGTCGACGCCTGCCTCAGCGAGCTGCGCACGTGTCGCGATGTTGTCCTGCCGGTGCGCGAGCGCCAGCCACCCCTCGTCGGATCGCACCCGCTCAGGATGTCGCACATCCGACGCGACGCCGAAAATCTATCCACAGGCCAAAGTTGTGTGGGACATACGGGTACAAAAATGCCCCCGAGGGTCCCACGCAACTCGGAGCCCGAGGCGTCAGACGAGCTGCGACCGCAGGTTGTTGTCGGTCTGCTTGATCGCCTGGCCGACAAACGGCTCGAGAATGGCACCGAGCGCACGCCCGCTGAGTCCGCCGGGCAGTTTGTACTGGAACTCCACCTCGACCTTCGTTCCACCGTCGGCGTCGGCGAATCGCCAGGTCGTGTTCGCGGGAAAGCCGTCGACGGACACGAGGGCGATCAGCTCACCGTCGACCCATTCCTTGGTCTCGACCGTGGACTTGAGCACCTTCGGCCCCACGCTCATCTCGGCGTTGAACGTCGCGCCGAGACCGGACGTGTGGTCGGTGGTCGGATCGAAGCGAGTGATCCCGAACATGTAGCCGGGCACGTTGTTGTAGTCGTTGACGTAGTCGAACACCCTTTGACGTGGCACATCGATCACCGCGCTGTGGCTCACCCCTGGCATCTGCACTCCTCGTGTTGTTCCGCCGAGACGGCGGTGGACGCAACTACGGACAATGTTCCATTACCCGTTGTCGACGTCGACAATCGGGTCGCGCCTCACTCGCCCAGGTCCGCCGAGATCCGTCGCAGAAGATCGACGAGTTGTGCGCGTTCGTTGGCGCTCAGCGGGGAGAGGACGTCGGCGTCGTCGGCGAGTCTGTTGGGGAGTTCGGCGTCGACCAGTGCTCGTCCCTCCTCGGTCAGTTCCAGCAGCACCACCCTGCCGTCGCGCTCGGACTTTCGTCGCGCAAGCAGTCCGCGTCGCGAGAGCGCCTCGCTGATCTTGGTGATCGACGCTCCGCTGAGCATGGTCGTCGACACCACCTCACTGGCACGCAGTGGGCGATCCGACCTAGCCAGAGCGCTGAGGACATCGAACTCCGACCGTCCGATCCCGTGTGCCTCCAGCTTGCGGTCGAGCCGGTGGTTCGAGACCGTCGCGATGCGCTGAATCCGACCGAGAATGCCGATCGGCTCGATGTCGAGATGCGGATACGACCGTGCCCATTCCGCTTCGATCCGGTCGACCAGGTCACGGCTCGCTCGGGCGTCGGGAATGTCGGTCACGTGACGATCATAACTAGCCCCTTCATTTACTTCACTAGTAAAACAGTGATAAATTAGTTGAATGCAGAGCTCCCTGATCACCCCGCACATCCGTGTCCGCGGCGCAGCCCTGCAGCACGTCGTGAGTCCGACCACCTGGCGCGACGCCCTGCGACTCGACTTCAGCCGGACCAGCGTTGCCGCCCCACTGCGGGTCGGCGTGGCCGTGGGCGTTGTCCTCGTCGTCGGCGCACTACTCGGCCTCCGCGACCTCGCGGGCCTCGCGGCACTCGGCGCGCTGGTCTCGGCGTTCTGCCGACCCGACCCCTACCCCGTCCGCGCTCCCCGACTGATCGCGCTCGGCGTCGGGGTCACCGCGGTCATCGCGATCGGCGCGACGATGGGCACCTACGCGAACTCCATCGTCACCGAGATCGTCGTGACCGCCGTGCTGGCCGGGATCGCGTGCTACGTCGTGTCGGCGCTGCGCATTGTCGGACCGGGCGCCGTCATCTTCGTCTTCGCCGCGACCGGCGCAGCAGGGTACGCACACAGCGCAGGCGACATCGGCCGTGCGACGCTCGCCTCGGCGATCGGCGCCGTGATCGGAATTCTCATCGCTTTGGCGCCGTGGTTCGTCGAGCTGCTCAGGTCGCGACTCCCGAAATCAAGAACACACGACACCTCGTCGAAAACCGCTCCAGCGCAACGTGAATCGATCTGGGTCACCCTCGCGGGCGGACAGGCCCCCGCGCATCGCGAGCACCTCGCCGTCACCGCGATCCGCATTGCCATCGCTGCGGCGATCGCGGCAACGATCGCCGTCGCCGTCCATCTCGATCACCCGATGTGGGCCGCGATGGGTGCAGTCGCGGCGATGCAGGGCGTCGAGTATCACCTCACTGTTCGACGCGGAGTCCAGCGCCTGCTGGGCAATCTGGGCGGCGCGGTGATCGCGGGAATTCTCCTCGCGGTGCCGCTGGGATATTGGGGCGCGGTCGCGGGCATTGTCATCTTCCAGGTCCTCGCCGAGATCCTCTCGACCGTCAACTACGCACTCTGCTCACTCGCGGTGACACCCATGGCACTACTGCTCACCGGCCTCAGCGCGGGTTTGAGTCCCGAGGCGGCCGTCGATCGCGTTCTCGACACCGCGATCGGGATCGTGGTCGGGATCGTCGTGGCCGCCTTGGCGGTCCGCGGACACGATATTGCGGCGCTGCGTGGGCACGCCGCGAACACACCTGCGCCGGAGAACTCCGACACCGAGCTGTCCCAACCGAACTCGGCGTCGAATCGTTCGTGCAGCTAGCAACCTGACGGCTTCCGCACCATTGTGAAGCGTGTTTTCACGAGCGTCACATGGAGGCAATGACCTGGGTACCTGGTCCTCATAGCGTCGTTTTGCTTGAACCAACGACACTCACTCTTCGGGGCCACCCGGCCACGACAGGCGCACACGCGTCGCAACCGGAGAGCCGACCCAGGAGTTTATGTATGAGTGGCAGCATGTCCCGCCGTCAGGCCATCGAGGCCGTGACCACGTATGAGATGGAATGCGACGGCTTCCCCGAGCCCCTGGCAGACACCTTCGGCCGCAACGTCTTCACCCTCTCGGCGATGAAGACCCGCCTGCCCAAGCACGTCTTCAAGGCTGTCGCGGCAACCATCGACAAGGGTGTTCCACTCGACCCGACCCTCGCCGACTACGTAGCTTCCGCGATGAAGGACTGGGCCATCGAGAAGGGTGCGTCGCATTACGCGCACGTCTTCTACCCGCTGACCGGATTCACCGCCGAGAAGCACGACTCCTTCCTCGAACCCGACGGCGCCGACGGTTCGCTCGCCGAATTCGCAGGTAAGACGCTGCTGCAGGGCGAGCCCGACGCGTCGAGCTTCCCCAACGGCGGCCTGCGCGGCACCTTCGAGGCCCGCGGTTACACCGGATGGGACGTCACCAGCCCGGCGTACATCCTGGAGAACCCCAACGGCAACACGCTGTGCATCCCGACGATCTTCATCTCGTGGACCGGCGAGGCCCTCGACAAGAAGGTGCCGCTGCTGCGCAGCCAGCAGGCCATGAGCAAGCAGGCGATGCGCGTGCTGCGACTGTTCGGCCACGAGGATGTCGACACCGTCGTCTCGTACGCGGGCCCCGAGCAGGAGTACTTCCTGATCGACCGCCACTTCTACTTCGCCCGCCCCGACCTGATGACGACGAACCGCACGCTGTTCGGTGCCAAGCCGTCGAAGGGTCAGGAGTTCGACGACCACTACTTCGGGGCGATCCCCGACCGTGTGCTCGCGTTCATGATCGAACTCGACCGCGAACTGTTCAAGCAGGCCATCCCGGCCAAGACCCGCCACAACGAGGTCGCACCGGGACAGTTCGAGATCGCCCCGGTCTTCGAGCGCTCGAACATCGCCCACGACCACCAGCAGCTCATGATGACCACCATCAAGAAGGTCGCAGAGCGCTACGGCATGATCGCGCTGCTGCATGAGAAGCCGTTCGCCGGAGTCAACGGCTCGGGCAAGCACGTCAACTTCTCGATGGGCAATTCCAACCAGGGCAACCTGCTCAACCCCGGCGACACCCCGCACGAGAACGAGCAGTTCCTCGTCTTCTGCGCGGCGATCATCCGCGGCGTGCACAAGTACGGCGGCCTCCTGCGTGCCTCGATCGCCTCGGCGTCGAACGATCACCGTCTGGGCGCCAACGAGGCGCCGCCCGCGATCATCTCGATCTTCCTCGGCGAGCAGCTCTCCGACATCTTCGATCAGATCGCGAAGGGTGGTGCCAAGGAGAGCAAGACGTCCGGCGTCATCGAACTCGGCGTCGACACGCTGCCGCCGTTCAAGGCCGACGCCGGCGACCGCAACCGCACCAGCCCGTTCGCCTTCACCGGCAACCGTTTCGAGTTCCGCGCGCCCGGCTCCAACCAGTCGATCGCCGACCCGATGATCGCCATCAACGCGATGCTCGCCGATTCGCTCGAGTACGTCGCCGACTTCCTCGACAAGGAGCTCGCTGCGGGAACCGAGTTCCACGCCGCAGTGCAGAAACTGCTCGAGGGCATCATCACCGAGCACGGCAAGGTGGTCTTCAACGGCAACGGCTACTCCGACGAGTGGCAGGAAGAGGCCGCGTCGCGCGGTCTGCTGAACCTCCGCACCACCGTCGACGCGATGGAGCAGTACGACCTCCCGGAGATCAAGGAGGTGTTCAGCAAGTACGGCATCCTGTCCGAGCGCGAGCTCGAGGCACGTAAAGACGTTGTGCTCGAACAGTATTCGCTGGCCCTGCTGGTTGAGGCCAAGGAGACACTCGAGATCGCCAAGACGATGATCCTGCCCGCGGCAACGCGTTACATGGGCGAACTCGCGAGCACCGCGGCCAGCCTCAAGGCTGCGGGCATCGAGATGGAGACCCCGGCACTGGGCACCATGACCGGCAAGGTCAGCGAGCTCAACGCCGCCATGGACACGCTCGAGTCCGCTATCGAGGGCTTCCACGGCGAGACCGTCGAGGAGGAGTCGGAGTACGCACTGAAGTCGCTGATCCCCGCGATGAACGGCGTGCGCGACGTCTCCGACGCACTCGAGGGAGTCGTCGCCGACGATCTGTGGCCGCTTCCGACGTACAACGAGATGCTGACCATTCTCTGACGCGAACACCACGCAGCGTGCCCGCCGGGATATCTTCCGGCGGGCACGTCGCATTTCACGAACTTCTTGGCTGATCGGCCAGGCTAGGTCGGTATCTTTGTCGATATGGATGAATCCGGTGTCGGTGTGGGGCGGCTGTTGCTCGCGCTCGACGCGACGCTGGCGTCACTGGCTGCCGCACCGCGGGGCCTCGACGTCGTGATCGACTCGGTCGCGCTCATCGACCCCGACGACCTGCGCCTGCCGCTACACACGTCGGCGCGCGACGCGGACCTGTTCCTGATGGTCGGAGTCGACGCCGACGACGTTGTCGGTTGGCTCGACGGGTTCGGCGCGCAGATGCCCGTCGCCGTGATGCTCAAATCGCCGTCTGCCGAGGCCATCTCACGCATCGCCGAGCATTCCGTGGCGGTCATCGACGTCGATCCGCACGCTCGGTGGGAACGCATCTACCGACTCGTGCTGCGGGTGCTGGATGCGTCGTCGGCACCGCCCGGGGCCGAATCCATGCAGGCAGGCAGCATCGGCGACCTCTTCGAACTCGCCGCAGAGGTCGCGCGCCGCACCGGTGGGCTCGTCAGCATCGAGGACGCGCGTTCCCATGTGCTCGCCTACAGCAGCGCAGGCGACGAAGCCGACGAGCTTCGACGTTTGTCGATCCTCGGGCGCGAAGGACCACCGGAGATGCTCGCCTGGTTGCGCCAGTGGGGCGTCCTGGATGCGCTGCGCACCACCGAGACACCGGTGTCCGTCGAGGAACGCGGCGAACTCGGGTTGCGCCCGCGGCTGGCGATCTCGATCCGCTCGCCGCACGAGCAGGGAATCGGCGACTACCTCGGCGCGATCTGGTTGCAGGAGGGGCGAGATCGATTCGCCGACAACACCTCCGACATTCTCGCGGGTGCCGCAGCCGTCGCAGCGCGCATCATTTCTCGACGACGCAGCGCGGGCAGCGGGCACGACGAACTGGTACGCAGACTTCTCGGAGCGCGCGGCGAGACGATCGACTCGGAGTTCCTCGGTAACCAACTGGGCATCTCATCCGACGCGGACCTGATGGTGGTCGCTTTCGGCGGCCTGCTCACCGACCCGTCGAGAGCATCGGTGGCCGCGCCAACACCCGCGATGATCTCCGCATTGACGTTGCACGCCAGCGCATTCAGCCCGTTGTCGGTAACGTCGACGCTCGGACCACGCGCCTACGTCGTACTTCCCGCTGCCGATCAGGCGACAACGGTCGCGTGGGCCCGCTCGGCGGTTGCGGCGGCGCGTCGACAGTTCGGTGTCGACGCACGGGCCGTGGTCTCTGGACCCGCCGCGGGACTCGGGTCTGCACCGACGTTGCGGACCCAAGCCGATCGAGTTCTCGATGCGGCACAACGTGAATCGGATCTGATTGAGCCCGTCACGACGGTCGCGGCGTCGACGACGGGAGTGCTGCTCGGCGAGATCGTCGCGCTGATCGAAGAGAACCCGGAGCTGATCGACGCGCGCGTCCTCGACCTCGCGGCGCGCGACGAAACGTCGGGAAGCGAACTCACACCGTCGCTGCGCGCCTACCTCGACCATTTCGGCGACGTCCGCGCGGCCTCCGCCGCGCTGCACATCCACCCGAACACGTTGCGCTACCGCATCCGGCGCGTGCAGGAGCTGACCGGCATGGACCTCGAAGACCCGACGACCCGCCTCGTCGTCGCGCTGACGCTCCGGGTCCCGCGGCCCGCCGGCTGAGTGCCCCGCTGGTTGAGCCGGACGCGAGCGCAGCGAGGAGCCGAGTCGAAACCACCGGCCGCGCGAAGGTGGTCTCGACAAGCTCGACCAGCGGGATGCAGCTCGACCCCCTCCGCTGGTTGAGCTGGCCGCGAGCGCAGCGAGCAGCCGAGTCGAAACCACCTGCCGCGCGAGGGTGGTCTCGACAAGCTCGACCAGCGAGGAACGCTCGACCAGCGGGGGACGCCCGACCAGCGGGATGCAGCTCGCCCCTCCGCTGGTTGAGCCGGCCGCGAGCGCAGCGAGCAGCCGAGTCGAAACCACTCGCCCCGCAACACCTCACTCCCGCAGCGTGGCCTCGAAGGCGATGCGGTCGCCGCGGAAGAGCGACCACACCACCTCGACGGGCAGGCTGGCGGCGTCGAAAGATCGCCTGCGCAGCAACAGCATCGGCATGGCGGTCGACGTTTCGAGTAGCTGCGCCTGCCGCGGGCTCGGCAGTGCCGTCTCGATCCGCTCCTCGGCGCTGGCGAACGTGACGCCCTCGGCACGGATCGCGGTGTACAACGATGTCTCCGGATCGAAGGTCTCGTAGAAGTGCCCGAATCTCTCCTTCGGGAGAAACGTACTCTCCAGCCCGAGCTTCTGGCCGTCGGCGAGCAGCACGCGTTCAAGGTGCATCACGGTCGAGCCGGGCGCCAAACCCAAACCTGCGCAGACGGATTCGTCGGGTACGGCGTCGGCGAATGTCACCATGATACGGCTTGGTACCCGGCCGAACTGGCGCGCTCCCTCGGTGTAGGACTTCAACGACAACGGCTGCACCATCTTTGGCGCCGACACGACCGTCCCGCGCCCGCGCCGTTCGATCCGGCCTTCGACGAGTAGTTCCTGCAGCGCCTGCCGCACCGTCTCGCGCGCAACCGAAAAACGTTCGGACAGCACGCGTTCGGATGGCACCGAGTCGCCCTCTTCGAGATCGGCTAGGACGTGCTCGAGTTCAGTCCGCACCCGCACGTACTTCGGCTGAGTTTCGGGCGCCATCAGTCGCCACCCCGCTCGACGTCGAGCACACGCCGAGCCACCACCACGACCTCGTCGATCGACAGTGCCGAAGCCCCGGGAATCTTTGCGGCGTCGTCGAATCGGCGCAGAGCGAGGGCGTCTGGCCACCACGGGTGCCGTGTCCACTCCGCACCGAGATCGCCTGCGCCTCCCTGCTCCGCGAGCGAGGCGACCGATGTCGCGGTCAGCCCATCTGCGTAGGCCGGATCGTGAGCCGCCAGCCACTTCTTCGCCGCGACATGCGAACCCGCAAGCCATCCGACACGTTCGCCGAATCGAGGCGTCAGCCAGGCCCGCGCATCGTCGTCGTGGCGAGCAGTGGACTCGACGAGGCGACTGTGCCCGACGTCGTGGAGCACAGCGGCGAGCACCAGTTCGTCATCCGCGCCTGCCACCACGGCATTGCGGCCCGCCTGCAGCGCGTGATCGAGCTCGTCGACGGCCTCTTCGTCCCAGACTCCGCGCAGCGAGCGCAGCACGTCCTCGACCTCGGCAACCACATCCGCACACATGAGATTCACTGTACCCAATCTGGTCTAGACCAAGAGTTTACCCAGAGTTCTCCGAAAGGACCTTCATTGGTCTAGACCAAACCAGCAGACTGGTTCGCATGAAGGTGATCATCATCGGAGGCGGAATCCTCGGTACGTCGCATGCGCGTGCCGCCATCGAGCGCGGACACGAGGTGCTGTTGCTCGAACGAGAGCGTGAGGCGCGCGGCGCTACAGTCCGAAACTTCGGACTCGTCTGGGTGTCCGGACGTTCGGCGGACGAACTCCCCGCGGCGCAGCGCTCACGTGACCTCTGGGAGAAGATCGGAGCCGACGTTCCCGGTATCGGCTTCCGGCCGTGCGGCTCGATCACACTCGTCCGCACCGCTGCTGAGCTGGCCGTCGCGGAAGAGACTCTCGCACAGAGTGATTCCGCCCAACGCGAGTTCACACTCCTCGACCCCTCCGACGTGCGCGCGATCAATCCCGCACTGCAGGGCACCTATGTCGCGGGTCTGCACTGCGCACGCGACGGAGCCGTCGAATCTCGTGTCGCACTCCCCGCATTGCGTGGGTTCCTCTCCACCACCGGGCGTTTCGAGTATCTCGGCGGGCGTGAGGTGCGGTCGGTGACGTCGACGTCGGGGACGGTCGAGGTCACCGACGACACCGGTGCCACCCATCGCGGCGACGCCGTCGTCGTGTGCACCGGCGCCGCGCACTCGGGTCTGCTACGCGAACTGGTCGGCGAGCAACCACCGGTCCGCCGGGTCAGGCTGCAGATGATGCAGACCGCGCCGTTCGATGAGAAGCTCACCACCGCGATCGCCGACGGCGACAGCTTCCGCTACTACCCCGCATTCGCAGGCGAGGCCCTCGACCACCTCGGCCGCGTGCAGTCGCAGTCACCGGTCGCTGCCGAACACCACATGCAACTGCTGTGCGTGCAACGCCTCGACGGCGGCCTGACGATCGGCGACACACACGCCTATGACCGCACCGCGGACGGCGACGACGCCGACATCTTCGGCTTCGACGTCACCGAAGACCCCTACCAACATCTGGTTTCGGTCGTCGAGAACCTGCTCGGGCGACGCCTTCCGCCCATCGCACGACGCTGGGCAGGTGTCTACTCGCAGTGCCTCGACTCCTCAGAACTCGTCTACCGCAGCGAGGTCTCGCCCGGCGTCTGGGTCGTCACCGGCCCGGGTGGGCGTGGAATGACGCTCGGCCCCGCGATCGGTGAAGACACCGCAGACCTCATGAACCTCTGACCACACGCCACACCCGAAGGGAAATACCTTGTCCGACAACCCGATCACACTCGCAGTCCTCGACATGGCAGGCACGACGGTCGCCGACGGCGGCTCGGTCCTCGCCGCGTTCGACGCCGCGGCAGCAGCCGCAGGCCTACCCACCGACGGCCCCGGCCACGACGAGGTGAGGCAATACGTCGTCGACACGATGGGGCAATCCAAGATCACCGTCTTCCGGCACCTCGTCGATGGCGACGAAGCACGCGCCCAGGCGGCCAATGCGGCCTTCGAGAAGGCGTACGACGCGCAGATCGCCGACGGCGGTGCCACCCCTATCGACGGTGCGGCACAGTCCATTTCACAGCTGCGTGACTCAGGAATCAAGGTCGCGCTGACCACTGGCTTCAGCGCGAACACTCAGAAACTACTCATCGACTCCCTCGGCTGGCACGATCTCGCCGACCTCGTCATCGCGCCGTCGGACACTCTGCGCGGCAGGCCCTTTCCCGACATGATCCTCTCGGCCCTCATCACGCTGCGCATCGACGATGTGCGTCAGGTCGCGGTCGTCGGTGACACCGCCAATGACATCACCAGCGGCGTGCGCGCCGGCGCGGGCATCGTCGCGGGCGTACTGACCGGCGCACATGACGAAGACACCCTTCGCGCGGCAGGCGCAACCGATGTCGTCGCCGACATCGGTGCCGCCGCAGCATTGTTCGGCAACTGATCACCCGGTCGACACCACCCAGAATTTCACCATCCATCCACATCCGTTGTGCTGCATCGGCGCAGCACAGCGCCATCCGCCACGCCCACTTCATCACCCACAGGGGGTTCTCTCATGCGCATTTCACGTCTCACTCGCACCTCGATGCGAGCCGTCGCTCTTGCTGCGACGGTCGCAGCGGTCACACTGACTGCGGCCTGCGGCGGTACGGGATCGTCCGATTCCGGCGGCGGCAAGACACTGACCGTCTACACCGCAGACGGACTCGGTACCTGGTACAAGAGCGAGTTCGCCAAATTCAAAGACCAGACCGGTATTTCGGTCAATATCGTCGAGGCAGGCTCGGGCGAGGTCGTCTCGCGCGTGCAGAAAGAGCAGTCCAACCCGCAGGCCGACCTGCTCGTCACGCTGCCCCCGTTCATCCAGAAGGCCGACGCCGACGGACTTCTCACGGCACCGGGCGTCGACACCACCGGCGTCGATCCGTCTGCCGTCGGCGGCAACTACGTCGGCATCGTCGACAACTATCTGTCATTCATCCGCAACCCGTCCGCACAGCCTGCGCCCGCGTCGTGGAACGACCTTCTCGACTCTCGTTTCAAGGGCAAGATCCAGTATTCGACGCCCGGCCAGGCAGGCGACGGCACCGCGGTACTCCTGCTCCTGCAACATCTGATGGGCAAGCAGGGTGCGCTCGACTACCTCGGCAAGTTGCAGGCCAACAACGTCGGGCCGTCGAGCTCGACCGGAAAGCTGCAGCCGAAGGTGAGCAACGGCGAACTCCTCGTGGCCAACGGTGACGTACAGATGAACCTCGCATCCATCCGCGACGACGGCTCGAAGTTCGACCTGTTCTTCCCCGCGATGCCCGACGGGTCGCGAACCACGGTGTCGCTGCCGTACTTCGCGGGAATCACCAAGGGAGCACCGCACGCCGACGACGCCAAGAAGCTGCTCACGTTCCTGCTCTCGAAGGACGTACAGAACACGGTCGGCACGGACGCTCTCGGCGTCTCCGTTCGTACCGACGTCGCCGCGCCCACCACCTCGCCGAGCCCCGCACAGACAATCCAAGGCGTGACGATCTGGCATCCGGACTGGAAGTCGGTGCTCTCCACGCTCGACGCCGACGTCGCCGCGTATCAGAAGGCGACCGGTAACTGACATGGCACAGAATCCGTTGACTCGCAGGAAGGTCGACGCCGAGCTCACGGCGTCGACCCCCTCGGGGGCCTCCACACAGCAACCGGCGATCGCCTTCGATCGCGTGACCGTCTCCTATGGACGCGGTAAGAACTTCACAGATGCGTTGCGCGACTTCACGTTGCGCGTCAGCCGTGGTGAGACCGTGGCGCTGCTTGGTCCGAGTGGTTCCGGAAAGTCGACGGCACTCAAGTCGCTCGCTGGGTTCGTGCGCCCGACGGCCGGTCGGGTTCGACTGTCCGGCAACGACATCACCGACCTTCCGCCCGCGCGTCGCGGGATCGGCGTCGTCGTGCAGTCGTACGCACTGTTCCCACACATGCGGGTGCGTGACAACGTCGCCTTCGGGTTGCGAGCTCGCAAACTCTCCAAGCGCGAGGTCGGCGAGCGGGTCGAGGAAGCACTCGGCATGGTGAGTATGTCCGAGTACGGTTCACGCCTGCCCCGCGAACTCTCTGGCGGACAGCAGCAGCGCGTGGCCATTGCGCGAGCACTGGCCATCAAGCCCGACGTCCTGCTGCTCGACGAACCACTCGCAGCGCTCGACGCCGCCCTACGCCAGACGATGGTCGGGGAGCTCCAACGGCTGCGAGATGCGTCGCCCGACACCACCATGCTGTATGTGACGCACGATCAGACCGAGGCCCTCGCGCTGGCAGATCGGATCGGCGTCATGCGCGATGCTCGCCTCGTCGACATCGGCACAACCGAAGAACTGTGGTCTCGACCGCCGTCGGGCTTCACGGCGTCGTTCCTCGGTGGCGCCAATCTCCTCCCCTGCAAGGTCGGACGTGTCTCCGGCGCAACGGCTTTGGTCGAGGTCGGTGAGAAGATGCTGTCGGCGACCGCCCCGGAACCAATGTCCAGGTGGACGCCGGGGTTGCCTGCGCACCTGTGCATCCGCCCACACGAAATCGAAGTGACCGCGGTCGGTGCGCAACGATCGCTGCGTGCCCGCGTGACGACGTCGGTCTGGCGCGGGGCGTCGACACGCTTGACGCTCGCCGTCGACGGTCTGCCCGATCAACTGATCGACGCCGACGTCGCAGGCCGCGCCGACCACCCGGTCGACGAGGTCGTCGGCGTGCGGTTGCCCGACCCGGCAGGAACATTGGTCGACACCGCCGGAGGTCCGCGATGACGTCAGCAACCCTCGCGGAGCCGACGACGTCCGCACCGCCGCCGTCGAATCAGGCACCGCGTCGCCTCGGAGCACTCGTCTGGGCGTTGCCGCCTCTCGTGGTGATCGCCGTCATCGCGGTGTATCCGCTGATCCGGATGCTCGCCGAATCCGCTGACGGTCAAGGTCAAAGCACCTGGGGCGCAGTATTGAGCAGCGAGGCGTTCGTGCGGGCGTTGACCACGACCGCGTGGATCGCGATCGCGTCGACGGTCGGATGCGTTGTGCTCGGCACGTTTTTGTCCGTGGTCCTGGCGTTCGTGCCCTTCCTAGTGTCGCGTGTCGTTAATTAGTTTATGGTTCGTGGTTTGAGAGAATTGGCTATGGCGAATTCTGCGGCCCCGG
>NZ_LZTE01000013.1:0-4245 GCF_001665925.1 Gordonia sp. 852002-50816_SCH5313054-c | reverse complement strand
TGTCCAGCGGCCTGCTGACGACGAACCATCGAACACCTCCTGATAGAGGTGTTGCGACGACCAGTTGAATTCACCTTGCACTCCGCGGTCGGAGTGGTGGATCAGCCCGGCCACGTCGTGGCCGGCACGCGACCGTGCCCACAATCCCATGTCCAGGGCGTCGAGGGCGAGGTCGGTGTGCATGGTGGTCGAGACCTGCCAGCCTACGACCATCCGCGAGAACACGTCCAGGACGAACGCCGCGTACACCCAGCCCGAGTGGGTGCGGATGTAGGTCAGGTCCGCCACCCACAACGCGTTCGGTGCCGCCGCGGTGAACTGACGGTTGACCCGGTCAGCCGGCCGGGGTGTTTCAGCTCCCTCGCTGCGCGTGGTCTTGCGTGTCTTGAGTCTCGCTATCCCTTGCAGCCCATCGGCTTTCATCAATCGCTCGACGGTGCAGCGGGCAACACTATGGCCCTGTCTGCGCAATTGGGCATGCACCTTGCGGGCACCGTAGACGCCGAGGTTGTCGGCATGCACCGCGCGGACCTGGGTAAGGAGATCCCGGTCACGCACCACACGAGGCGCCTCGGTCTTCTGGGGGCTCAGGTGGGCTCGTACCGTGGACGGAGCGATCTGGGCGGACGTATCGCGCAATGCCGCACAGATCGGATCGACTCCGTGTTCATCGCGGTGAGCCGCGACGAACTCCACGATCAGCGCTGTGGGCGGTCGATGAAAGTCGGCCCGGGGCGCGGTGAATGCCTTGCGGCATTCCCGTCTCCCCGGACCGCTTCCCGAACCCGGCGTGCACCTTTCAATGCACCGGGCTCTCCACGAGAGCCGTTGTCGCCTCGGCGTTCACCGTGTCGACAGGTTCTGGCCAGGGTGAAGGGATCACCGAACCGCGGTAGCGGTATCGGGTGGTGCCGATCTTCTCCAGATCGATCAGTTCCCGTTCCTCCCCAGCGGGCCACCATCCGCCGCCGCAATAGCGGCGGCGGAGTTGCGTCCAAGTCGTTTTCGGGTGTTTGCGGCGTAACCATCTCCACACCGTCTGCCACAGGTAGTGGCTGATGTACGAGAAGACCGCCGAGGACACCCCGGCCCGGAAATACCCCGCCCATCCCCGCACACTCGCGTTCACGCGGCGTAACAGGACATCGAGCGGTTGGCCGACCCCGATCTGTCTGCACAACGTCTTGATCTTCCGGCACGCGGCCACCACGGCCTTCTTGGACGGATAGACATACACGTAGTGCCGGTTGGTTCCTCGCTTGCGATGTCGCTGGATGCGCCACCCGAGGAAATCCAACCCGTCGTCGATGTGGGTGATCAGGGTTTTGTCCGGTGACAGACGCAGCCCCATCGTCGCCAGCACGGCGGCGATGTCCTCTCGGAACTGCTCGGCATCGGCCCTGGTGCCCCGAATCATCAGGCACCAGTCATCGGCGTAGCGGACGAGCTTGAAATTCGGCAGGCCGTGGCGCAGGCGTGCCGCCCGCTCGGCCTTGCCGGTATTCGGCCCGCCCGCGAGCCCGGCGATGTACTCGTCGAGCACCGACAAGGCGATATTCGCCAGCAGCGGTGAGAGAATCCCACCCTGCGGGGTACCGGCGGTGGTGTCTTCCAGCAACTTGTCCTCGGTGAGGATGCCCGCCTTCAGAAATGCCTTCACCACGGCCAGGACGCGTTTGTCGCCGACACGTCGACGCACCCGGCCCATCAGGGCCGTGTGGTCGATCTCGTCGAAACATGCCTTGATGTCTCCCTCGACAACCCACTCGTAACAGCGAGGTCGGGTCGCGAGGTAACGCACCTCGGCCACCGCGTCATGAGCCCGGCGCTTCGGACGGAACCCGTAAGAACACGGCAGAAAATCCGCTTCGAAGATCGGCTCCAACACCAGCTTCAACGATGCCTGGACCACCCGGTCAGCGATCGTGGGGATACCCAGTCGGCGCAACTTACCGCCACTCTTGGGGATCATCCGCTCACGGACCGGCACCGGCCGGAAACTGCGGTCCTTCAGACCAGACCGCAATCCGTCAAGGAACTCCTCAACGCCCTGCACCTGCGCGACGCTGGACGCGGTACGCCCATCCACCCCAGCAGTTGCGGCACCCTTGTTCCCGCTCACCCGATCCCACGCCACCAACAGAAACGCGCGATCGGCAACAACATTGAACAGATCGTCGAACCTGCGATGCGGGTCATCGCGTGCCCAACGATGCAGTTTGGTCTGGATCTTCAGTACCCGGCGTTCCGCCTGCACCAGCGCGGACTCCAGTTCGTCGGTATTCACCGTCGACCACTCCTCCTGACATTCCAGTACTGCCACTGCGTCTTTCGCTGGTCCCCTTCGCCCTGTAGCCGTCTCTCACGGCCGCCGAGACGGGCACGTCACCACCCGCGACTACTACGAGACCTCTGCCCCAACCTGCACCTGTCAGCCGGACACGGGCCTTCCACCACGACGAGCCGGATGCTCGCCACGACGGGCCACACACAGGTCGGTTCCCACGTTCACCAGGAAATCGATCGGTCAGGGAGGCACCCAGCTTTACCCCAGCAGCATCGCCACGGCTACGCCGCAGACCTTCACCGTGGCCTCCTCACCGCCCGAAATACACGGCCTCGGAGACGAAACCCTCGGAGATAGAGGATGTCGAGCACTGCAGACCGGCCCAGATCCGCCAGGTTGGAGCCGGCTTCGCGGTTACGGGGCGTCCATCACTGGTTCGCTCACGCTGTACCTTCTGACCTTGCTCGACGAGCCCGCACCGTCTGGCAGTACCAGCACGACTCGCCTTTGTCGGGGCCGCTTGCCACCCTTCCCGGCGCTCCCCGGATCAGGCTGCCCCCAGCTTCATCAGGCCGCTGCGACGACCCGAAAGAGACGGTCTCTCACCACCTCTCGATATACCCAGCGCCTCGTGGCGCACATCTCCGCCGCAAAGAAAGCCGAAGCCTGCTTCAAGATCGTGTTCGCTCGCCGCAGTTCACGGTTCTCCCGCTCCAACGCCGCGATGCGGTCAGCGTCCTCACTCGTGGTGCCCGGGCGGACCCCGCCGTCGATCTCGGCCTGACGAACCCAATTGCGCAACGCCTCGGGATGGACTCCGAGCTGATCGGCGATCCGCTTGATCGCACCTCTCGACGAATCGGGATCTCGTCGCGCTTCACATGCCATCCGGGTGGCCCGGTCCTTGAGTTCCTCACTGTACTTGCGTGGTGCTGCCATGCTCTCCATCCTTCACAGGTTCGAGAGCCTCCGACAGACCCGGGGCGGTTCACTCGCTCAAGCGGCGATCAGCACCACTGACACCGAATCAGTGACGGTTCCGGGGCCCTGTGTCCACGGGCTTGTGTCGCGACGTTTCTGAAGGTTACGGCCGCACTGGATGGGGCTCTCGACCGTTTAGTCGGCGGAGGTGTGCGACTGGTCAGTTTGGCCGTTCTGCCAGGCCCACACGACGATCTCGACGCGAGTGACCACCATCCGTACCTGTTAACTCGAAGTACGCTGCCTTCACTGAATGTTCACCCGCAAATGGCACGTATCGGACCGCACCAGGCGATATCGTTTAGCGTCAACAAGCACCGCCGAACACGTGGCTCCCCCCTGCCGCGTATTCGGCGGAGGCGGTCCCAGCATCTCCTCGACGGAGTCACAACCGACGGCGAGCTCAAACCGGACTCCCGGGATCGGGTGCTGGCGGAACTGCGCGGGCACTTCCGTCCCGAGTTCCTCAACAGGGTCGACGACATCGTGTTGTTCACCCCGCTCACGCTGCCCCAGATCGCGCACATCGTCGAACTGCAGCTCACCGATCTCCGGAACAGGTTGTCGGAGCGCCAGATACACCTGGAGATCACGCCGGAAGCACGCCGGCTCATCGCCGAACACGGTTTCGACCCGGTCTACGGTGCGCGACCGCTACGGCGGTACATCGCCCACGAGGTCGAGACCAAGATCGGTCGTGCGCTGTTGCGAGGCGAAATCGAACCGGGCGGCACCATCAGTGTCACGGTGGACGGCGACGAGCTCGCCGTCACGTATGCGGAACCCGCTGTCGCGCCGTAGTAATCTCGCCAGGTGGATCGCGTCGCGCACATCGGTCTTGACCCGGTCACCGACCGGACGCTGTAGCTTGCTCGGCGCCACCACCTCGCACCGGATACCGGCTCTTCGAAGTTGAGCGGGCAATGCCTGGTCAGGGCCGCGGCGTGTCGTTGAGGTGAGACGCCCCTGGTCTCCGG
>NZ_LZTE01000012.1:0-86356 GCF_001665925.1 Gordonia sp. 852002-50816_SCH5313054-c | reverse complement strand
CTATCGCGGCTCTGTGACGCACGCGGAGGTGCAGCTCAGAGACTATGTTGCATCTGTTCGAATATGCGGCGGTTCGGCGTGCACCCTTTCCGTGACGGAAACTCACGCAGCCAACGAGTGTTCTTTCACCGCTACCTCAACGCCGCTGGATGGGACATCGACTGGAGGCAACTCAACGCCGCTACTGTTCACGCAGCGCGTCACGTCGCCATGGCCACCGTCGACTCCAGCTATCTCGCGGCAGCGCTGGCCCATGGCATAAAACGTCTTGGTGAGAGCCCGGCCGGCTCCTTGGCTGCGACGCAGGGTGACCGCGACGAACATCTCTCCCTGGACGTGTTCCGGGAGATGCTTGCCCATAGGCGTGCTGGCAAGTCAGCCGCGACGTTCACCCCGGCATCACGCGAGATCGGCGCACATCGGACCGCGCACATCGCTGCACGCGGTACGCAACGTCGCGCAACCAGTAGCGCCGGCCGACAACCCGACTCATCAAATTCGCGGGAACACAATCCGAGACGCCGTCCCTCGTCCGACCGGGAGCGCTAACGCGTCCGCCGCAGGGCTCCTACCTGCGCGAGAATCCGGTGTCATCGAGCCACACCTCGATCCTCGGCAACGACGACCCGAGTTGCTTCACGGCGGCGTAGCCGAATGCTGTCAACACCGCCCGAAGAGTGATCCCTGTAGCGTCGTCGCCGCGGCCGAGGCGGTGATGCACAACGGCCGAACACCGCGCTCTTCCATGCGCACGTATGCGTACTCGTGGGGCGATTCGCGGAGAGCAAGCTGTGACTTAGGTGCCCTAAGTCGTTGTCCACCTGAACTTTTGGCGTTACGGTGGCGGTCAAGTGAGTGTCCCCGGTCGGGGTCGCTGCGCTCGGCCAAAGAACATCAGAGGCTCTCGCCTCACTGCACGTATCCCGAAATGGAGACAGCGATGGATGAGCAATTCTCGTCGACTCATGCATCTCGTCGTCGACGTCGAAACAATGTTGAGGGTGCGCGGCAGCGTCGGATTGTCGTGAAGGTAACCGCCGACGAAGAGGACGCGCTCCGCGCACGAGCCGACCGAGCTGGGGTCAGCGTTCAGCGACTGATGGTGGCGCGTGCGCTACGACCGGATGCGCCGTCGACTGTTGCCGACCATACGGAGAAAGTGCGGTTGTGGTCGGAAGCGACGGAGGTTCGCAATCTGCTGGGAGCGCTGAGCGTCAACATGAATCAGATCGCGCGCCATGCGAATACCGAACGCGAGGTGCCCGTGGACTTCGCCGCTGCCGTCGCCGCGACACGAGACGCCAGCCACCGAGTGCGCGACGCGTTCGGCAACATCTTCAACGTGAAGTTCCCCAGCGCGTGATCCCCGCCGTCTCTTATGGCTCACGGATGACCGGCCTGGTTCGATACCTCGCCGGCCCCGGACGGCGCAATGAACACATCAAACAACGAGCGGTTGCGGCGTCGAGCGTAGAGGTGTTCGCGGCGGCGGGCGCGGGCACGATGATGAACATCGAGATTGCCGATCGTCTTGCGGGCACGCTCGACGAAGCACGCCTCGTGTTCGGCGTCGAAGTGACTCGGGTTGACCGCGGTGCCAAGCAAGCAGCGATCAATCGCGGCGAGGATTGGCAGAGCGCCGTGGCCGTCGCGACCCGAAACGAAAACGTCTGGCACTGTTCGCTGTCCGTGCAGCCCGCCGAACTCGACGCGCTGGGAGTTACAGAACTCGACGACGCGACCTGGAGCGCGATCGCCCATGACTTCATGGAAGGGATGGGGTTCGAGGCCCAGGCGAATTGCGCGGGTGCGCGCTGGGTAGCGATCCATCACGGCAAAAGCTCCGGCGGAAACGACCACATCCATATCGCGGCGACCCGAGTGCGCGACGACGGCAGCATCGTCGATCTGTGGGCGTCCGATCCACGCAACCCGTCACGGAAAGTGGGTGACCATCGGCGCGCACAACAGGTCTGCCGACGCATCGCAGCCCAACGCGGACTGCGTGTGGTCAGCGACCCCGAGCGAGGCGAGAGCTCGCGCCGTGGAGTCAGCTACCGGCAAGAGGCCGCTGCCGAAAAGGCGGGACTGGCTGAGGTACCGCACGATGTCTTGCGTCGCCAAGTGTGGGCAATAGCCGTCGCCGCCGAAAGCGAGGCAGAGTTTGTGCGCACTGTGCGGGAGTCGGGAATGCTGATCAATCCGCGCTGGCGTGGTAACGAAGTCGGGGGATACTCCGTGGGCTTTCCGGCGAGTCGTTACGCCAATCGGGATGGTCAGCCAGTCATGCATGCCGCGAAGAAGATGCTTGGCGACGACTACACGTTGCGCCGGCTCCGGGAACGCTGGGCCAACGACGAGGGCGCCCGCCGAGACGCTGTTGACGCGTGGCGGACGGCCGAGCGGGACATGCCGCTGTGGCGCGGCCGAGTCGATGCTCGGGGCGATCATGTGTCGGCGTCGCGAGCTGCCGCGGAAGCAGACACTGCGGTGGACGCTGAGACGCGTAGGCGAGTGCAGCGACGCGAGCACGGTCGTCGGTTGGGAGACCTGTTGCGTCCGGCCGCTGCAAATGCCACTTCGGAGGCGGATTTCGCGCGTGCGCTTCGCGCTCGTTCTGATGTTGTTGTGCGACTTCGCTACGAGCGCGACAGCACCCGAGTGTCTGGGTACCTGGTTGCGTTTCGCCCGGAGCAGGGGGACAAACCGGTGTGGTGCGCAGCCAGCTACGTCGGCGGCTTGAATCTCACCGAACTGCGGGCGCGGTGGGATGACAATGCGCAAGCGCGGACCGAGGCGCGTGTCGAATGGGAGCGTTGCCGTGGAGGACGACGCTCCCGCCCCCAAGAAGCCATCGTGCAGTCGCGAGAGCGAGTGCGCAGTGCCGCCGATGCCGCGACTCGTTGGCAGCAGAAGGTGGCGGGTCTGCCGGATCCGCGTTCTGCTGGGTGGCGCCGTGCAGCAGGTGACACCGCCGCGGCGTGCGCTGCGGCCGCGGGGTCGATGACTGGCGCACGCCAGCGGAGCGTCAACAATCTGGCTGACGCGCTGAATGCGTCCGTTACTCAGCGGCGTCCGGCGAGAGAGCCCGGGACGGCGGCTGGTGGAGCGGGCAAGCGTGTTGCTGCATTGATGTTGCGCACCAACCGTGACGACGCTACTGCTATGTGGATGGCCGTGATGAGGCAGATCACGATGACGGCCTCGGCGATCGCTGACGCGATGGTGGCGCGCGCCGAGGCGGTCTCTGCAAAACGGGTCCGAGCGGCGATGGACGACGTAGCTCTCCATTTTCCAGCTGTGACCGGAATGGAAGCGGACCCCGAGATCCCTGTGCAGGTGCGGCAGCTGAACCACGGAGCGAGACCGAGCCATCTGCATCGGTCATCGACGGCCGCGCGAGCCGGGTACTCGCGCTGAATGCGTCGTACTTGCGAAGTCTGACGTGCGCCCCGAACGTTCCGACCCGCGGAGTTAAGGCATCGGTTGCCGTCCATCCACCCGTGAAGGCGACAACATCCCTCGGTTTGTCGTAAGTTCGTCGCCAGTCGCGGAATGCGGAATGCGGAATGCGTAGAACTGCACGGATGCTGACAGTGGAATTACGCTTTGATATCGAAGAGCTCGCGGCAGGGGTCCCAGACGGCGGCGACCTTCTGGGGAAACGTGTTTGCCCACGTGCTGAGGAAGGCACGTTGGACCAGCGACTCCGAAAGGAAGTCGAGGTCTTCTCCGATCTGCGCGAAAATGATGTGAATGTCGCGGTTCGTGCGCCGTCGCTCCTCAATGGAAGCGCGCACCCTCGACTGCATCGGAGTATCGAGCTGCAAAGCGATCGTCAGCTTACCCAGCAGGTTGCCGATGATGTCGAGGTTGTCGTGGATATCTTCAAACACTGCAGTCTCGGGGTGCCCATCGCCGGGGCCATAGGTTATGTCTGCGCGGCCGGTCTCCGGCGTTTCATCGGTGTCTGCGGGGTCCGTGATCTGTCGCTCAGCAAACCCGGCCTCGTCCCGCTTGTCTCCGTCCAACAGGGCGACTGCGCGGAAGCGGCGCAACGGGTTCTCATTATGGAAGCGAGTGTGATCTCTGGCGGGGGAGGCACCACCCAAACTGTGAATCTCAATGCCCGCGAACTCGAAATCGTTTGCCTGGCAGTAAGCCCGGAGTGTTACCTCGGCGAACATCGCTGCGAAGGCGTCCTCGGTAAAAACGGCCAGCTGTGCTTCCACTTGGCCGGTTAGCGTACGAAGTGCCGCGACGTCTAGCTTCCCTTGGGTGACCCTGCCGCGGTACGCGGACCACACTGCCTCGGTCGGCAGCGGCGCGAGAGCGTCATTCGAGTGCGTGGTGAAGATGACCTGGCAGGACTTCCGACGAGCGACATCGATCAGATACTCGACGAGGCGGCGGGTCGCCACGGGGTGAAGACCATTCTCTATCTCCTCGATCAGAAGCAAAGAGTCGTCGGGGGCCTCTTCGATACGGGAAACGATACGGATAATGCTCGCCTCACCCGCGCCGAAATGGAACTCGCTGTAGCTGTCTTCGTCGGCAGTGGCACCGCGCACGGCGTAGATCGAGTTCTTGCCCTCGACGTCGGCATCGACTTGCAGATAGTTTGCGGCGGCCTTGCCAAGAATGTTCTCAACTGCATCGACCACGTCCTGGGAGAAAGCAACCTCACGCGCACCCTCGAAGTCGCCCTTGATGAACCGGTACGTGTCCTTGCGTTCACTCGCAGGGAGCGTGCGGCCGATCCCAGATATCACGACGACACGATTAACGGCATCGCGGTTCCACTTCGCCTGCAGGTAGCTCGCTGTTCGGTTGATCGACGGTGAGCCTTGGCGCGTCTTGTCGATGAGTTCGTACTCAATCTTCCAGCCGCGCATCGACCCGTCGTAGGTGCCGCTCTTGGCGAAGAACCTGCGTGGCGGAACGGAGTCGTAGATCAATCCGGCCGCGCCGAGGATGGTAGTCTTACCTGCCCCATTGGGGCCGATGAGGGCTGTAACGGGAAAGTCAAATCGAACCTCGACGTCGGTGAATCCCCGTAGCTTCACCAGGCGCATACCCGTCAGGTACTTCGTATAGTTGCGCTTCCGCACGCGCTCCGACAGGCTGCGGATTGTGCTGTCGCGAATCTCTGACTTCAAAAAGCTATCTCCCTAACCTCGGGTGGTCGCCGCTGACCATACCGCTAGGTCGGCCCGAGGCACATAGACACACCCTTGTCGGCGTCGGAAATTGCAGCACGCGTGAAATTACTAAACGTTTGCGTCCGACGTCGGCTGATATCGGTGGCCGGGCTGTAGTGCGCTGGCCGCGATTCCCCTGGTCCGTCACGCAGGCGGTCCCTTGCAGTCGCCTACCGACTGCGACGCTTTTTGGACGAAGTTGAGGGGAGTGGTTGTCGTAGCACCTGTTTCGCGGCAGTCGTGTGGTCAATCCCGCTGGTCATGTCGAGATGGATCGCTGCTTTGTAGTTCCATGTGCCGCCGCGGCCGACGTCGGAGGCGACGTAGTCGACCATCTCAGCCAAGCTCAGTTCACGGGCCATCACGATGTCCCCACCCAGGTCGATGATGATCAGAACGTAGAAGTCCACGAACGGAAAGAAGCTGGCACTGGGGCCTGCGCCGCGCGTATCCATAAGCTGGTTGTGAGCGTCCCAGCGGCGATCGAGTTGGCGTACTTTGACTTCGCCGAGCCGTTCGGGATTGTTGCGCCATGCTTGGTAGCGATTCTGATCTCGCACCGGTAGATCAGCGACGTAAGACGCATATGGAGTGCGGTCAGGGCCAGGGGCTAGTAGGCCGATGGGGTCGGCAGGTCGTTCAAATCCAACCTGCGCGCCGGAGAGATCGCGGCCAGTGCCGGTCACGCGGCTCGTGCCCGTGATCGCCGCGGCGACACGTTCCCCGACTTCGCCAAAAATGCTTCCACCGCCGACGGCACTGATGAGTTCGGCGTGCGTATGCGCTACGTCGTAGAGGGAGCTGAATTGGGGGCTAGAGGAGGATGTCATGCAGTAGACGGTAGGGCGACGAAGCATCCGTGACAACTCTAACCCGACAGGTTCAATCTGCTCAATTCGACCAGTGGAGCTATGTGTCTCAGCGTATCTATAGTCGCGCAACGTATTTCGTAACCAGTGGTAGAACCAAATAGCAACCCAATCTGATGGACGCTGGCGACGAACGTCCCCAGCCGCCGACCGGCGCACCGTGATCGGATGCTGTGTATGGCGAGATGTGACGACCTTTTGCGGTGCTGCGAAGCGATCGGGTGGAGGAATGGAACGCAGGCGGAGATCAACGCTTCGTCGGTACCGCGTCCGTGTCGAACTCAGAAGCGCCGGCGTGACCGGTACGAAGCTGGTTGGGAAACCTGAAGCTGGCGTGTTCTCACCAGCCGTCAAGTGAGAGCGGTATGTGGATTGCGGCTGACGATCTCGGCGGTCCTGTGGATCAACTCTTCCCGACCGCGCAGTCAGAATTCTGCTGCATCCAGTCTCTGGACATCTGCTGACTGATCTCACGCTGCCGGCCCGCCACGGGGTGTTGATAGATCATAGCCATCGCGGGGTCAGCGTGACCGAGGCGTTGCTGCACTTCGAAAGCGGACGCCCCGGCCTGAGCGGCAAGAACAGCCCCAGTATGCCGCAGTGCGTGGACATTCATCTCGGCCTTCGCCGGCGGAAGCGCAGCTTTGAACGCCTTGGTGAAGGTTGCGCGCGGTAAGTGGTCTCCGCGAAAGTTGCTGACTACGAGCGTGTTCGGCTCTTTGCCAATGGTCTGCAGATGCTCTCGGATCTCGATGGCTACATGCGGCGGCACGCACACATCCCGAGTGCCCGCGTCTGACTTGCTGCCCTGCTTGACGACGGGTACGCCGTCAACCAGCGGCGCCGAGCGTCGCACGTGAATCACCATGCCGTCTGGGCCGTCGTCGATGTCTTTCACTCGTAGCTCGGACACTTCGGCGTACCGTAGCGCGCACCAGGCCATGATCGGGAGCGCGATCGCATAGTAGCTGGGCAACTTGGCTGCTGTTGTGCTGATTTCCGCCGGAGTGAGCAGAATGATCTGGCGCCGGTTGGGGCGTTTCCCGTAGCGCTTGAACCGCGGGCCGTCGGCCGGACTGCTTGTGATGATCTCGCGTTCGACGGCCTCTTTCAGGAGGGACTTCAGTAGGTTCCATGCGTGCGCTCGGCTCGCCTCATACTCGACGCCGAGACCGCGCCACCACTCCTGGAGGTCGTCGGCCGTGATGTCACGGACCACGAGGTCTCCGAGGCCAGGCTCAATGCGCGTCTCCCACAAGCGCTTGTAGTTGGACCTGGTCGTCGGCTCAAGTCGGCGGCCAGCGAGTGCGTCTTCTGCGAACTCCCGCAATCGAATTGACGAACGAGCCGCCGCCTTGGCGCGTTCAGTCGGCGGCGTCCAGGTGCCCTGGTCGATCAGTTGCCGCTCCTTGTGGAGCCACGCTTCTGCGGCCATCCGCGTATCGAACGTCTTCGGCGCGTTGAACCTCGTCAGGGTGCCGTCGTGGATGTGCATGTACGAGGCCGCGAAGCGGCAACTCGCTGAACGGGGCGCGCGGACGTAACCCCAACCGCGTCGTCGGCGCTTACTCGGCAAGGCTGGTCCTCCGCATCGTCACTCGTGCTTCACGGTGCGCGCTTGTGCGCACTCATGTCGATATCGTGGTTGATATGGATGGTAGCGCGTGGATGCTTGCACTGGTCAGCGCTCGCGGCTAGAGTCGCTCTCACCGGGCATTATGTACGCATTCTCGCCTGGTGACACAAGTGAATGGGTCCTCACGTGCAACCAGGTTCGAGTCCTGGTGGGGGAGCACTATCTTGCCCGACCCGCACGCCGGGAAAGGGCAGCCGCCACGGGAGTGCCCGCAGTCCCGCCAGAATCCCGCGGACGGTTCAGAACCAGTCACGACCGGCCTGATCGGACACTCCGTCCCGCGACACCTTGCCCGTAGAGTCGGACATATGCCCCGCAAAGACGCTTCGTCTCAGCTGACCGCGCCGCTGGCGTGGACCGTGCTCATTCTGTCGGTCGCCCAAGCCGTGGCCGTGCTCATTCCGCTCGCCCTGTTCGGTGGAGAGCCCAACGACGACGGCGTTGACCTGTTGATCAGTCCCGCCGGCTATGCCTTCGCGATCTGGGCCGTCATCTACGTGTTGTCGGCCGTGACCGGCTACATCTTTGTCCGAGGACTCGACTCAGGAACGCAATATGGTAAGCGGCTCGCCGTCGATCTCGCCATTGCCTGTGGTGCGGCGGCGCTGTGGCTGATCGTGTCGGCAGCCTCGATCGACTGGCTGCCGTCGATCCTGCTCACCGTCATGGCCATCGCATTGCTCGACGCTGCGCGCATCGCGGCACTTCCAGTCGAGAATCCCTCCTCGACAACCACTCTCGTCCGCATCACGATCGGCATCTACGCGGGGTGGGCAACCGCCGCCGTGTTCGTCAACTGGGCATCAGACATCGCGCGCAGCGGTGCGGCCGACGAGTCGTCGGCCGGTTGGCAACTGGTCGTCCTGATCGTCGCCGCACTCGTCGCTGTCACCGTCACCTACCTCTACGGCAGCGCGCTTCTAGCGCTTCCCATCACCCTTGCGTGGGCGCTGCTGGCCATCGCTGTGAACGCCTGGTCGGATTCGACGCCGATCGCGGTTACCGCCGTCGTGGGCATTGTCGCTGTGGCACTGGCCTATTGGGCGTCGACGCGGCGGGCTTCCGTCTCAGAGGGTGCGCTGTCGCGAACCTGAGCCTCCCGCCACGACGGAACTCCCAGGGCATCTTCGACGGCTCTGCCCAACCGGAACGGCATGGCTTCGTCGAGTGGCTTGCCTACCAACTGAACCCCGATCGGCACGCCGTCGGTTGCGATACCTGCGGGGACCGCTAGTACCGGGCAGCGGTTCGCGACGTTGAACGGACTTGTCAGATGCGCCTGCCAATAGTGTTGCAGGTGAACGGGAGTCGCGTCGGGGCCGACGACCTCGATGCCGTCGAGATAGTTGCCATCCGCGGCAAGGGACGTCACAGCAGAGACCGGGCACAACAGCGCGTCGACGTCGGCCATCGCGGAGGCGAGTTGCGCCTGCAACCGCGCGTCGGCGGCTACCGAGTCGAGGTGTGAGAGTCGTTGCGCGGCAGCCTCGGCGTCGCGCATGAACTGCTCGGTGTAGGCGGCGACGGGCGGTCCGCCCGCCGTTTCGGCGCGCATCGCGGGAGCGAGTAGGTGGCCGAAGTGGGCGAAGATGGTCTCTCTGATCTCGTCGCTACGCCACGGCAGCGTCACGTCGACGACCTCTGCGCCTCGTTGCCGCAGCGCTTCTGCCGCGCGGAGTGTCGCGGAAGCGACGTCGGGGTGAATATCGAAGTCGCCCAACGTGATGCTGATGCCGACACGTACCCCATCAAGAGAGGTATGCGCATCCAGTGTGCCGGCAAGCTGCCCGCTTCCGCCCCAACTGAAGTGATCGCTGTGATGGTGGCCGGACATGACATCGGCCAGCAGGGCGGTGTCGTCGACGGTGCGCGCCATCGGGCCGTCGCCACGATAGGTGTCGGCGCTCAGGGGCGGCGCCCCAGGGATGCGCCCGTACGGTGCCTTATAGCCGACGGTTCCGGTGAAACCTGCTGGGATTCGGGTTGATCCGGCGATATCGCTTGCTGTGGCTAGAGTGGCCATGCCTGCCGCAAGTGCGGCACCGGCGCCACCCGACGAACCGCCGGGGGAAGTCGCAAGGTTGTAGGGGTTACGAGTGACGCCCCACATCGGAGAATGTGTGACGGTCGCGCAACTGAATTCGGGAGATGTAGTCCGCGCGTGGATGATTCCACCGGCTGCACGAATACGCGCGACGATCGGGTGATCGGCGTCGGCGATACGACCGCGGTGCGCTGCAAGACCTTGCTCGAGAGTGCGTCCGGCCAGCGCGTGCTTCTCCTTGGTGGCGACAGGAATCCCGAACAACGGTGGCAGTCGATCGCCACGACGACGCGCTACATGGAGCCGCTCCGTCGCAGTAGCCGCTTGACTGGTTGCCTCGTCGTCGAGAACCTCGGTGAAAGCGTTGATGCCAGTTGCGCGGTCTCCGTTGACATCACGAATGCGCGCCAGCGTCGACGCCATCACCTCGCTCGGTGTGAAGTCGCCGCTGAGATAACCGACGCGCATCTGTGCTGCCGAGAGATCGCAGAGACTTGTCGTCGACACCGCGGTGCTCATGCGTGCGCTCCTGCCATTCCTGCTGCAACGCCGTCGAGTGCGCCTTCGGTGAGGCGGCGGACGACGCCCGTAAGTGCCTCGACACCAGCCAACATGTCTGCGTCAGTGGTGAATTCGCGCTCGCAGTGGGAGACGCCGTCGACCGACGGGACAAACATCATGACCGTGGGAACGATGCGGTTCATGGCCACCGAATCATGTCCCGCCATGGTCCGGAGGCGTCGAACGCTCAGTCCGGCGTCGGCAGCGACCTTCTCGGCGAGTTCGAGGCCGGCCTCGGGGTAGTACTGGATCTCACGGACATCGACGTCGTTGACCTCGATGCGAACGTCGTATCGCTCTGCCACCGTGGCGATGTCACGAAGCAGACTGTCGCGCGCGGCGAGTACGTCGGCTTTGCGTTCCGCACGCAGATCGGCGACCAACGTCACGAGTCGAGGCACGACGATAGGCGAGTTGGGCTCAAGGGTGAGTTGACCGACGGACGAGACGAGCGACTCGGGCTCGGCCACACTCGTCACCTTGTGGACGAGCAGAACCACCTCACTTGCGGCAACCAGTGCATCCCTGCGATCAGCCATCGCGGTGGCGCCGGTGTGCGACTGTTCTCCGACGACCCGAATGTCGAGTTTCTGCGTGTGCCAACTGAAGTCGACGGCGCCGAGGCCGATCTGCTCACGTTCGAGAATGCGGCCCTGCTCGATGTGGATCTCGGCATAGGCGACGGCCTCCGGGCGGGGATCGTCGCCTAGCGCCCCGATGTTTCCCATCGCCTCGCGGACAGTGGTTCCGGCGAGGTCGGTGACCGCCAGCATCTCCTCCTGGTCCATCAGTCCGGCGAAGACCGAACTACCCATGATCGACGGGGCAAACCGGCCGCCCTCCTCGTTGAACCAGTCGACCACGGCGACGTTGTACCGGGGCTGTGCGCCGCCCGCCGTCACCTCCCGCTGTAGACGCTCGGCGGCATGCAGCGCAGCGATGACACCGTAGGCACCGTCGAAGCGCCCACCGAGTGGTTGAGAATCGAGGTGCGATCCGACGAGCACGTACGGAGCACCGGGTGCGAACTCGATGAGAGCGAAGAGATTTCCGATCCCGTCGCGACGCACGTCCCAACCGCGCTGCTCGGCGAATTCGGTGAACCAAGCGCGAACGTGCTTGTCCTCCAGAGTTCCGGCTTGACGTTCGACGCCGCCACCGTCAGTGGCCCCGATGGTCGCGACGTGATGAAAGTCGACGAGGAAGGACTCGTTGGTACTCGAATCATTGGTACTCATCTGTGAAAACTCCTGTAACTGCGTGGAAAGCGTTGCTGGCGCGGCGGTTCTACAGTGCCGCGTGCCGGGTCTCCGGGACGCGCGTTGCGATGATCACTGCCAGGACGACGGCGGCCGCGATGGCCATGTACACGCCGGGCGCGGCGTCGAATCCGGTTGACCCCACGAGCCATGTGCCGACGAACGGCGCGGTCCCGCCGAAGAGGGCATATCCGGTGTTGTAACTGATTGCCGCGCTGGTGAATCGGGTGCGGGTGGTGAATGCCTCGACGAAGAAGGTGTAGCAACCTCCGCCGTAGATCGTGAGCGGGATGACGAACAGCATCTGTCCAGCGATCGCCATCGCCAGGGAGCCGCTGGTCACCATGGCGAAACACGGCACCGCCAGGATGGCGATCGAGATGGTGCCCGCGATGAGCATCGGCCGACGGCCGAACCTGTCGCCGAGCATGCCGGTGAGCGGGAGCATCAGTGTGTAGAGCGACATCGCGGCGGCGTTGGCGATCAGCGATTGCTGCTGGGAGAGTCCTCCGGTCGTCTTCACATAGGTGACGAAGTAGCTGGACAGGAAGTAGAAGCCCATCGCGGTCAGACCCATCACGAACACAACCTGAACCATGCGAAGTCCGTTCTCGCGGAATGCTTCACGGATCGGCGACGACTCGCGGTGCTCAACGTTCGACAGTGTCTCCTTGAACGCATCGGACTCTTCTGTGCGAAGACGAATCCACAACCCGAAGACTGCCAGCGGCGCGGCCAGCAGGAACGGGATGCGCCATCCCCAGGACTCGAACGCGTCGGAACCCATGGCGGCGGTGAGTCCGAGGATCAATGCGCCGCCGAAGACGGACGGCAGTGCTGTTGCGGCGATCGTCGTATTCAGCCACTTTCCGCGATGCGCGGTCGGGGCGTGCTCATAGGTGAAGGTCGGTGCGCCGACCGACTCGCCGCCGGCCGAGAACCCCTGGAGCAGTCGACACAGCACGAGCAGAATCGGTGCGGCGACACCTATCTGCTCGTACGTGGGCAGCAACCCGATGAGCGCCGTCGCGCCACCGATGGTGAGCAACGTGACGAACAGGACGTTCTTGCGCCCCACGCGGTCGCCGAGAGCGCCGAAGAACAGACCGCCGAGCGGCCGGATCACAAACGCCGCCGTGAACGTGGCGAACGTCGCGAGTAGACCGGTGAGATCGTTCGACGACGGGAAGAAGTGATGGGCGAGAACAACTGCCGACAACCCGTACAGGGTGAAGTCGTAGAACTCGATGAACTGACCGATCGCACCACCCGCAAGAACGCGTCGCTGCAGCGGGGTTGCGGGTTGAGATTTGCCGTTGACGTCCATCTCCGCTGTCGCGGCTGATGAATGTGCCGGAGCCTCGGTGTTCGTCGAGGGCGTCTGGGTGGAATTCATATCGGTCACGCTAGGGACGCACCATTGCCGAACGTTGGCACTCGTGTTGCAAGACGAGCACGTGGTGTGTTTCTGATGTGCGACGGACCTCGCGCACAGGTCCGAGCAGGTAACACAGTGGTCATCGGTATTGCCTTCCTCTGCGCCTCGATCGGCGATCTGCCAAGCGAATCGGGTTCGCTCGAGGGTGCTGCACCATAGAGTGCGTGACCCGGATCACGTAACTCAAGCGAATCTTTTCGTTTGCTGCCATCGACAAAATCGATGTCAAAGGTCGACGCCATAGAGCTGCCGGCACACGGCGGCGAACGCCTGGGCACGTCGTGTCGGGGTGCCAAGTGACGGGAACAGCAGAACGACCTTGATCGGCGGCAGGTCTTCGACGATCCGCAGTGGAACCACTGAACCGCCGGAGTATGTGAGGTCGTGGTGCAGACGCTGGTTCAGAATCGAATAACCGTGTCCCCGTGACACAAACGACCGCACGGTCTCGTAACCGCTGGCTCGGTGCCGCACGCGTGGGGTGAGCCCGAGCTGCCGGAAGAGCGCGAGGAAGTAGTCGCGCGAGTGGGGAACGTCGTAGAGCACAAACGGGTCGGCTTCGAGGTCGCGCAGTGACACCTCGCCGAACGGGTTGGCAGCTCCTGGATGATCGGCAGCGACAATGACATGTGGGGCAACGGTTTCCACCACCTGCGACTCGGCGTCGACTGCGACACCGAGGTCGTACATGAGGGCTACCTCGCAGCGTCCCTGCGCCAGTGCGAGCCTCAGGCCCTCCTGGTCGGCCTCGAAGAATCGCACATGGACTTTGGGGTAGGCGCGCTCGAACGCCTGCAGAATCACCGGTGCGCGAAAGGGTGCAAGCGGTGCGAATATCCCGACAGTCATCTCACCCTCTAGTTCGGCGTCTTCGTCTCGAACGGCGGCGAGGAGCGTCCCTGCGTCTTCGAGGAATCCGAGCGCACGAGACCTGAGTCGACGCCCCGCAGGCGTCAGCTCCAGGCCGCGACGAGCGAGCCGGAGGAAAAGGGGTTGCCCCACTTCGTGTTCGAGTTGTGCGATCGCCGCGGACACCGTCGATTGCGTGACGGACAGCGACTGCGCGGCCGCCGTCATGCTGCCGGCCTCGGCGACAGCCATGAAGTACCGCAACTGCGTCAGGGTGAAGTCATTCGACACCGCTGGCTCCTAATGTTGTGGCCCGCACCGGCTCGATAACGCGACACAACCCGGTGCCGACGGCGTGTGCCGGAACCGGGTTGTGTCGCGCTCGTGCGAGCGCAGAGGGAGCCTCTCACAACGCCGCGTCGGCGACCTCCAGCGCGGCGTCGAGGATGGCAAGTCCTTCGCGGGCCTCGTCGTCGGAGATGGTGCACGGCGGGCAGACGTGGATGCGGTTGAAGTTCGCGAACGGCAGCATGCCGCGCGATTTGCATTCCGCGATCACCTTGTTCATCGCATCGCTGCTCGCGCCGTAGGGGGCGAGTGGTTCGCGAGTTTCTGAGTCCTTGACCAATTCGACGGCCCAGAAGACACCCGCGCCGCGAACCTCGCCGACGCTGGGATGCCGCTGTGCGATCCGCTCGAGTTCGGGGCCGATCACCTCGGCGCCGATTCGTTCGGCGTTCTCGACCATTTTCTCGTCGGCCATCGCGTTTATTGTCGCGACAGCGGCCGCGGTGGCGAGCGGGTGACCCGAGTAGGTCAGGCCGCCGGGGTACGGGGTCTCGGCGAAAGTTGCTGCGATATGCGGACTTATCGCGACGCCACCGAGCGGGACGTAGCCCGAGTTGACGCCCTTGGCGAAGGTCAGCAGGTCGGGGACGATGGGGCCCTGCTCGTCGTCGCCGTGCTCGATTGCGAACCACTTGCCCGAGCGTCCGAATCCGGCCATCACCTCGTCGGCGATGAAGACGATGCCGTAGCGGTCGCAGATCTCCCGCACGCCGCGCAGGTAGCCGGGCGGCGGAATCATGATGCCCGCGGTGCCGGGGATGGTCTCCAGGATGATCGCCGCGATCTGAGACGGACCTTCCATGCGGATGGTCTCTTCCAGGTGGTCGAGAGCGCGTTCACACTCCTGTTCCTGCGTTGTCGCATGGAACCGCGAGCGGTACAGGAACGGTCCGAAGAAGTGCACGACGCCTGCGTCGCCGTAGTCGTTGGGCCAGCGTCGTGGATCGCCCGTCAGGTTCACTGCGGTGTCGGTGCCGCCGTGATAAGAGCGGTAGCGCGACAACACTTTTCGACGACCCGTGTGCAAGCGGGCCATGCGAACCGCGTGCTCGTTGGCGTCGGCACCGCCGTTGGTGAAGAAGACCTGATTCAACTCACCGGGAGTGCGCTCGGCGATGAGCCGTGCGGCCTCTGAGCGCGCATCGTTGACGTGTGCAGGCGCGACGGTGCACAACTTGGCGGCCTGCTCCGCGATCGCGGCGACGACCTTGGGGTGCTGGTGGCCGATGTTGGTGTTGACCATCTGCGACGAGAAGTCGAGAAGGCGATTACCTTCGCCGTCCCACACGTAGCACCCGTCGGTGGCGGTGATCGTCATTGGGTTGAGCTTCGCCTGCGCCGACCACGAGTGGAAGACGTGCTTGCGGTCGAGTTCGTAGGCACGCTTCGCCGCGTCGAGATAGATGGCGGGCGTCGTGCGTTCAGACTGAATGGTCATATGCGGCAATCCGTTTCGGTACTCGGTGAAGCTCAGGCGTTCTGGGGGAATCCGAGGTTGATTCCGCCGTGGCTGGGGTCGAGCCAGCGGGTGGTGATGGCTTTGGTGCGTGTGAAGAAGTGTATTCCCTCGGTGCCGTGGGCGTGGCTGTCGCCGAAGAGGGAGGCCTTCCAGCCGCCGAAGCTGTAGTAGGCCATGGGGACGGGAATGGGGACGTTGATACCGACCATGCCGACCTCGACTTCGTTGCCGAAGCGTCGGGCTGCGCCGCCGTCGTTGGTGAAGATCGCGGTGCCGTTGCCGTAGGGGTTGTTGTTGATCAGGTCGAGCGCTTCGTCGTAGGTGTCGACGCGAACGACCGACAGGACCGGTCCGAAGATTTCGTCGCTGTAGATGCTCATGTCGGGAGTGACGTTGTCGAAAAGCGTTGGGCCGAGCCAGAAGCCGTCCGCGCCACCGTCAGCCTCGACCGTGCGGCCGTCGAGAACGACGGTGGCACCGGCCTTTTCGCCAGCGTCGACGTAACCGGCGACCTTGTCGCGGTGAGCCTTGGTGACCAGGGGCCCCATGTCGGCGTTGGTGGTGCCGTCGCCGGTGACGATGGTGGTGGCGCGTTCGGTGATCTTGGCGACGAGGTCGTCGGCGATGTCTCCGACGGCGACGGCGACGCTGATGGCCATGCAGCGTTCGCCTGCGGAGCCGAAGCCTGCGTTGACCATGGCGTCAGCGGCGAGGTCGAGATCGGCGTCGGGCAGGATGATGGCGTGGTTCTTGGCGCCGCCGAGAGCCTGGACGCGCTTACCGTTCGCGGTTCCGGTGGCGTAGACGTACTGCGCGATGGGGGTGGAGCCGACGAAGCTGACGGCCTTGATGCTCTTGTTGGTCAGCAACTCGTCGACGGCGGTCTTGTCGCCCTGCAGGACATTGAACACGCCGTCGGGCAGGCCTGCTTCCTTCCAGAGTTCGGCGAGCCAGATCGATGCGCTGGGGTCTTTTTCCGACGGCTTGACGACGACGGTGTTGCCCGCGGCGATGGCGATGGGGAAGAACCACATGGGGACCATGGCGGGGAAGTTGAACGGGCTGATGATGGCGACGGGCCCGAGTGGCTGGTGTACGGAGTGGATGTCGACGTTGGTCGAGGCGTTCTCGGTGTAGCCGCCCTTGAGCAGATGCGGTATGCCGCAGGCGAATTCGACGACTTCCTGGCCGCGGCTGATCTCCCCGAGCGCGTCGGAGAGCACCTTGCCGTGTTCGGCGGTGATGATGGCTGCCAGCTCTTCCTTGCGTTCGTTGAGAAGTTCGCGGAAGCGGAACAGCACCGCGGTGCGCTTGGCCAGTGACGTGTCGCGCCATTCGGGGAATGCGTCGGCGGCCGCGGCGATGACCGTGCGCGCATCCTCGACCGACGCCAGGGCCACATTCGCGGTCACGACGCCGGTTGCCGGGTTGGTCACCGGCGCCGTCGCCGACGAATCCCCGGCGAACGCCTTGCCGTCACACCAGTGCTGCACGATCGCTGTCATCAGAACTCCTCCACGAGAACGGAATTTGGCACGCGACTCCACAGTGGGCAGAGTCGTCGCGCGAGTACCTCCCAGTCTGGTGCAGAACGCAGAGTTTGGCGCGCTACACTCTGTCAGTGAAATTCGACCGGGAGTTACACCTCGTAAAGCTCTGCGGATGAGATTCGGATGACTCTGACTGTCGGCGACGTCATCGATCTGCCGGTGATCCGCGCCGGACTCCCCGACGTGCTGAGCACGGCGGGCGTCGAGCGCACGGTGAGGTGGGTTCACGTCAGCGACGTCGGCGATCTCGGGCACCTGCTCGAGGGCGGCGAACTCGTCCTGACCACGGGCGATGCTCTGCGACGTGACCCGCGACGTTACCTCGAGAATCTCGCTCGGGCGGGTGCGCTCGGGGTGATCGCCGAGTTCGACGATTCGTCGGCCATACCGTCGGAGATCGGGCCGGTGGCCGTCGAGTTGGGTTTGACCGCCGTGGTGTTGCGCCGAGAGATCAAGTTCGTCGAGGTGACCGAACAGGTTCACCGCAGCCTGGTTGCCGAGCAGTATGCCGCCGTGGAGTTCGCGCACCGCACTCACGAGACTTTCACGCAACTCACCATACGACGTGCCTCGCCAGCGGAGATCACGAACAGTGTTGCGGCGCTGCTTGATTCACCAGTGGTATTGGAGAACTTGCAGCATCACGCGGTGGCGTCGGCCGGAGCTCCGGCGGCGTCACTGCTTCACGACTGGGAACGCCGTTCGCGGCTACACGCATCCGACGTCGCGACGACTGAGGTTTCCGATCACGCACCGTGGAGAATCGTCGACGTCGGTCGCGGCGACGACCACTGGGCCAGGCTCATCGTTCCCGAATCGCACGCCGAGCAACAGCGAACGGCGATGGTGCTCGAGCGCGCCGCACAGGCGCTCGTGATGCATCGGATGGCCGAGCGTGGCCGCCTCGACATCGAGCGGCAGGCACAGGCAGGGCTCGTCGACGACGTTCTGCAAGAACGCATTCGAGACGAGGGCGAGGTGGCAGCGCGAGCGTTCGCGCTCGGCCTGCGCGAAGCCAACGAGTACGTGCCGATCTCGGTGCGAGTGCCCGGCTGGTCGGCGAGTGACGATCCGATCTCCACACGACGTCGCACCGCGCAGTTGCTCGACGTCGTGGTGCGGGTTGTCGGCGCGCAGGGACACAGCGCGCTCTTCTCCGTGCGAGGCGACGGGGAGATCCGTGTAGTGCTCGCGTTGACGACAGCACGTGGCAGGTCGCGTCAACACACACTGGACACACTCGCCGCCGCCACACGGCGCGACATAGAGCGAACCGTCGGCCATGCAGGTGCCGTTCTTGGTCTGGGCGCGCCCGGACGACAGGTGATGTCGACGATTCACACGCTGCTACAGGCGTCGCAGGTTGCCGAGGTCGCTGCCGGAATGCCGACGTCGGAGCGTGCCGTATTCGGAGTGCAGGACATCGGAATTCGCGGATTGATCTCGCTGCTACGCGACGATCCGCGATTACAGCGGTTCGCCGAATCCGAACTACGCGACCTCGTGCTCGACGACATCAACACCGGCGGTGACCTGCTCGACGTCTTGCGCGGCTACGTGCAGCACGTCGGCAACAAGTCGGCACTCGCTTCCCATCTACACATGAGCAGACCGTCGTTGTATGCGAAGCTCGCGCGCATCGAGCAGATACTCGGCGTCGATCTCTCCGACGGTGAATCCGTCACCTCGCTGCACGTCGCCCTTCTTATTCTCGACGGGCGGTCACAGGGAGCCGCAACTCCTTAGCTGCGAGAAACTTTCCGGACTGCGGTCCGTTTTGCAATGTAGTTTTGTACGAATTTTCAGGTGATCATAAGAAATCGGTGGTGAGGTAAGCCTTATGAAACCTCCAGAGACGATCACCGACCCGAACCACTCCTCCACGATTGGGGAGGTTGCACGATGAAGCGACGCTACCTGTGGTGGGGGCTCGGAACGCTTGTCGTTCTCATTGTTGTCGTCGTCGCGGCAGGCCCGTGGGCGTACTCCAAATGGATTGCGGGCGACGCCGACGAGGAACTCAAGCTCCCGACGTCGACGCAGGCGGCGTCGGAAAGCGTCGACGGCGCATGGACGATCGTGCCCGGGCCTTCCGCCGAGGCGACCCGAACGCAGGCCGGATATCGAGTCGACGAGACGCTGCGTGGGCAACCAGTCACGGTGAACGGACGGACGACATCGGTGACCGGCACGGCGACGGTGGCGTCGTCGAAGTTGGAGAGCGCCGACATCACGGTCGACGTCGCGTCGATCACCAGTCCGGAGTCGATGCGCGACAACCGTTTCCGCGGTGAGTCGATCATGGACACCGAGAAGTATCCGACCGCGACCTGGAAACTGACTCAGCCGGTTGATATTTCGTCCGTCCCCGAATCTGGCCAGCCGCAGGCCGTGCAGGCAACCGGCGACATCACCATCAAGGGAGTGACCAAGTCGGTCACGACGACGCTCAACATCCAACGGTCCGGAGCATCGGTGATCGTGCAGGGATCTATACCCGTCACCTGGACCGACTTCGGCGTCACCCCGCCGTCACTGGGCTTCGTCGAGGTGGAGAAGACCGGCAGCATCGAGTTCCTGGTGAACCTCGAGAAGAAGTGAGCGGTGGTCTCGACAGGCTCGACCAGCCGCGTGTGGCTCGACCCTTTCCGCTGGTTGAGCCGGCCGCGAGCGTAGCGAGCAGCCGAGTCGAAACCACTTCCGCCGGTGTGTGGTCTCGACAGGCTCGACCAGCGGTGGCGGCTTTACCAGCGGGTGTAGCTCGGCTGGCGGTGGTCTCGACAAGCTCGACCAGCGGGAAACGCTCGGCCTCTTCCGCTGGTTGAGCTGGCCGCGAGCGTAGCGAGCAGCCGAGTCGAAACCACTTGTCCACGTGGGAGTGGTCTCGACAGGCTCGATCAGCGGGTGTTGCTCGGCTGGCGGTGGTCTCGACAAGCTCGACCAGCGGGAGCGGCGCTCGACCAGCGGGTGCAGCTCGACCAGCGTTGGGGGGCGCTCGACCGACGGCGCGTGGCGGCCCTGACACGCGGGCGCCCCTTACGCTTGCGAACTTTCGGTAAGCGCGGCAGACTCCAACACGGACCACAGCGTCGCCGCGGCGCGGGAGGGATCGCGATCGGATGACCGACGAGCGCCAGCAGTGCAGGTCATCCCCGTCGGTCTCGTCGATTCCGCTGAATCGTCGTCGGTTCTTCGCTCTGAGTGCTGCGGCGGGCGCTGGTGTATTCGGAATGTCTGCGCTGAGCGCGTGCTCGCCCGGGTCGGGTTCGGGATTAGCTGGTTCTGCCAACACAATTCGGGCAGCGATCGCCGGTGAGCCCGATCAACTCGATCCTCACAAGACCTCCGCCTACTTCTCGTTCGAGGTACTCGAGAACGTCTTCGACACTCTCGTCGAACCCAACGAAAAGCTCGAGATGGTCCCTGCGCTCGCACAAAGCTGGCAGGTCAATCCCGAAGAGACGCAATACGTTTTCACGCTGCGCCCGAACGTCCGGTGGCACAACGGTGAGCCGCTGACCGCATCCGACGTCGTCTACTCCTATCGGCGGATCATCGACGGTGAGCTCTCGGCGTCGTGGCGGTTCGACAACGTCGCCACCATCACGGCACCCGACGATGCACACGTCGTGATCACCACCCGCACGCCGAGTCCCAACCTGCTCAGCAGTATTGGCGGTTTCAAAGGGCTCGCCATCGTCAACAAGCGCAACGTCGAGTCGGGCCAGATCCTGACACGTCCCATCGGCACCGGACCGTTCTCATTCGAATCACGTTCGCCCGCAACGTCGATCGTGCTCAAGGCCAACCCCGGCCACTGGTCGGGCGGGCCACACGTCGACGGCGTGGCCTTCAGTTTCATCTCCCAGGGGACGACCGCCGTCTCGTCGCTGCGGTCTGGCGAGGTCGACTGGACTGACGCCATCCCCGCGCAGCAACTCCGCATCCTCGACAGCGACGACGAGATCAACGTCGGGACCGTGACCGCCAACGATTACTGGTACGTCGCAATGAACTTCGCACGCAAGCCGTTCGACGACCGACGCGTGCGGCAGGCGGTGGCCTACGCGATCGACCGCACATCCATCGCGCAGGTCGTCGGATACGGTACGGCGACCCCCAATCAACTGGCGATTCCCAAGACCAGCCCGTGGTTCACACCCTATGACCGATTTACCGCCGGTCTGGATAGGGCTGCCGCGGTGGACAAGTCGCGGTCACTCCTTCGCGATGCCGGTCATTCGTCATTGTCGATGGGTCTGATGGTCTCCACCGAGTACCCCGAGACCGTCACGGCCGCACAGGTCATCGCGTCGAATCTCGCCGACGCCGGAATCAAGGTCACCATCGAGCAACTCGACTTCGGCGTCTGGCTCGATCGCCAATCCGCCGGTCAATTCGACTCGTTGCTGATGGGCTGGCTCGGAAACATCGACCCGGACGATTACTACTACGCGCAGCATCATTCGGCTGGAACGTCGAACTCGCAGAAGTACTCCAATCCGGAGGTCGATCGCCTCCTCGACGCCGGACGTACCGAACTCGACGTCGGTCGTCGCAAACAGATCTACGCCGACGTCTCGTCGCGGATCGCCGACGACGTCAGCTACCTCTATCTCTACAACCCGTCCGCCACACAGGCGTTCTCGAAGTCGGTGCGCGACTACACCGTGCGAGCCGACAAGGCCGTCCGATTCCGCAACGCCCGACTCGACAGGGGAGGTGCGTCATGAGCGACTTCGGTTGGCCGCTCATCAGGTTCATCCTGATCCGACTGCTCTACACCGTCCTCGTCTTGATCGGTGTGACGATCGCGGTGTTCTTCCTGATGCAGATCGTTCCCGGTGACCCGGTCAAGATCGCGCTGGGCACCCGCTACACGCCCGAATCCTATGCGGCACTGCGGAGTGCGTCTGGGCTCGATCAGCCGTTGTTCACCCAGCTCATCCACTACATCGGGAATGCTGCGACCGGAGACCTGGGCGTCAGCTTCCGCAACAATGAACCGGTCACTCAGATGTTGATGGATCGACTGCCCGCGACGATCGCCCTCGCGGTGGCGGCCATCCTCGTGGCGCTGGTGATCGCGATTCCGTTCGGTACGTGGGCAGCGTTGCGCGAGGGTCGCGCTGCGGACAACACAATTCGCGTCGTCTCGCAGTTCGGTATCTCGGTGCCTGACTTCTGGATGGGCATTCTGCTCATCGCGCTGTTCTCGACTTCCCTTGGCTGGCTGCCGTCATCGGGATATCGTTCGCTCGCAGACGGATTCGTGCCGTGGATATCTCACCTGGTGCTGCCGGCGATCACCGTCGGCGTCGTCACCGGCGCCATCATGACCCGATACGTTCGCGCCGCCGTCCTCGAGGTGGCGAACGCGCCGTACGTCACCACCGCGGAGTCCAAGGGGCTGAGCCGTAGACGAATCATGTTGTCGCACATCGGCCGCAACGCATTGGTCCCCGTACTCACCATCTCGGGTATTCAGCTCGCAGGACTGCTCGGCGGCGTGATCGTCGTCGAAGTGGTCTTCGCCTGGCCTGGCCTGGGGCGACTCGTCTACGACTCCGTTGCCGCACGCGACTATCCGATGCTGCAGGGAGCGATTCTGCTCATCGCAGCGATCTTCCTCATCATCAATCTGATCGTGGACATCCTCTACGCCGTCATCGATCCGAGGATTCGGTTGTCATGAGCGAGCTACCCGAGCCAGAACGCACCGCACAGACCGCGCTCGACGACGCGGGCGAACCGACCTCCGCAGGTACCGGCAGCACCGACTCGGCGTGGCGACTGCTGCTGCGCAACAAGGCGTCGGTGGTCGGCATCGTCGTCATCCTGGTGATGGTCATCCTGGCGATCTTCGGTTCGTTCATCGCCCCGTACGGCGCCAACGACATCGACGTCCCGAATGCGCTGCAGGCACCCGATTTCTCGCATCTGTTCGGCACCGACGACCTCGGCCGCGACGTGTTCTCGCGGGTCGTCCTTGCGGCGGCGGTGAGTATGCGTGTCGCCGTGATCGCCGTGGCGATCTCGTTGGTCGCGGGCGTGATCATCGGCATGGTGTCAGGGTTTGCAGGCGGAATCACCGACACCGTCCTGATGCGGGTGATCGACGTCGTCTTCTCGTTCCCGGTGATGTTGCTGGCGTTGGCGATCGTCGCGATCCTCGGCCCGGGCGTCACGTCGGCGACCATCGCCATCGGCATCGTCTACATCCCGATCTTCGCCCGTGTCGCGCGAGCTGACACCCTGCGTGTCCGCGAAACACAATTCGTACAGGCCGCCCGCACGATGGGGGTGTCGACTCCCCGCATCCTGTTCGGCCATGTGCTGCCGAACATCTCGGGTCCCGTCGTGGTGCAGACGTCGATCTCGTTGGCCTTCGCGATCCTGTCGGAGGCCGCTCTGTCGTTCCTCGGGCTCGGAGTTCAACCACCCGAACCCTCCTGGGGCCGCATGCTTTACGACGCCCAGGGCTTCCTCACCACCGCGTGGTGGATGGGTGTGTTCCCCGGCCTGGCGATCCTCGTGACCGTCTTCGCCTTCAACCTGCTCGGCGACGGAGTGCGCGACGTCCTCGACCCTCGGCAACGAACTCTGTTGCGGAATCGGGGCAAAGCGGGTCGACGCCCCGCCACCCGGAGCACGAAGGCGGCGACTACCGAAGCGGCACAGGCAACGTCGGACGCCGCGGCGCACGACGACGACCAGGGGCGAACCGACCCGGTCTTCTCCGTCTCACAGCTCGTCGTCGGCGTCGTTCCACGGGAGATCGTGCACGGCATCGACTTTGCCGTGGCCAAGGGCGAAACCCTGGGCATCGTCGGCGAGAGCGGCTCGGGCAAATCGCTGTCGGTGCTGTCGGCGACGGGGTTGTTCCACGCACCGAGCTCGTACGTCGACGGATCGTCGACTCTCGCTGGCATACAGGTGATCGGCGCCTCCCGGGCGGTTCTGCAGTCCCTGCACGGGGCGCGCGTGGGATTCGTGTTCCAGGACCCGTCGTCGAGCCTGAATCCGTTGCTCACCATCGAACAACAACTGACCGAGGGGCCGCGCCGGCACCTCGGATTGAGCCACACGCAAGCCCGCGAACGTGCGGTGCAGTTGCTGACCGACGTCAACCTCCCCGACCCCGAGAGTCGTCTGCGTGCCTACCCGCATCAACTGTCCGGCGGTCAACGGCAACGCGTGATGATCGCGATCGCGCTCTCCTGCGATCCCGACGTCCTCGTCGCCGACGAGGCGACCACCGCGCTCGACGTCACGACGCAGGCCCAGATCATCGACCTCGTCGCGCGGCTGCAGCGCGAGCGAGGCATGGCGGTGGTGTGGATCAGCCACGACCTGGGGGTGATCGGACGGATCGCCGACCGCGTCGTCGTTCTCCGGCAGGGTGAGGTCGTCGAAACCGGTGACGTCGCAGAGATATTCGCCAATCCGCAGCACGAGTACACCCGCGAGCTGTTGGCGTCGCGTCCGCTGTTGTCGAAGGTCAACGATCGTGATGACACCGACTTCGAGTCCGAAAACGACACCGCAACAACACCTCTCGTCAGTATCTCCGACCTGGACGTGAAGTTCGCGGTACGCACCTCGACCGGTCGCGACGTGGTGCACGCGGTCAGCGATGTCACCCTCGACGTCGCACGCGGAACGACACTGGGCATCGTCGGCGAATCGGGATCGGGCAAGTCGACGATCGCGGGCGTCCTCACCGGATTGACCACCACTGGCCACGGCACGGTGGTTCGCGGCAGCGCACGAATCAATGTGGAGGACAAGGAGATCGACGCCGTCGGCGTGCACGGCGCCGAGCAGAAGGCGCTGCGTCGACGGGTTGCCATGGTGTTCCAGGACCCGGGCGCCTCACTCGACCCGCGGATGACCGTCGTCTCGTCGATCGGCGAGGCGCTCCGCGCGCACAATCTGGTATCGGGTAAGGAGGCATTGCGGAGTCGCGCAACGCAATTGCTCGATGACGTCAGCCTGGACAGTTCTTACCTTGACCGCTATCCGCACGAGCTCTCCGGCGGTCAGCGGCAACGTGTCTGCCTCGCCCGCGCACTCGCGTCCGACCCCGAGCTACTGATCCTCGACGAGTCGACGGCCTCGCTCGACGTGACGGTGCAGGCGTCGGTTCTCGATCTGCTCGCCGAACTTCAGCGCGAGCGCGGGCTGACGTACCTGTTCATCGCACACGACCTCGCCGTCGTCGAGCAGATCAGCGACACGGTGGCTGTGATGGAGAAGGGGCGGGTCGTCGAGACGGGCCCGGCGTCGAAGATCCTGCATCACCCCGAGAGTGAGTACACCCGCAAGCTGCTGGCCGCCATCCCGCCGGAGATGCCCGCCCGGGCCTGAACTTTGGGAGACGAGCGACCGTCAACCGTGCAGCAGTTGCTGCCAGTTCGACGGCACGCGGTCGGCCGGACCGGGTGCGGTCTGGTCGTCGGGGTGGCTTGTCGGCGGAGCCAGCTCCGGGCCGCTGGCCATGGCCGAGTCCGGGAAGCTCCAGAACCAGTCCTCGCCGGGTTCGAAGCTCTGGATGTACGGGTGCCCCGTGTCGTCGGCGTGATGCGAGGCGTGTTGGCCGGGGGAGGAGTCGCAACATCCGACGTGTCCGCAGGCGGCGCAGCGTCGAAGATGAAACCACCAGCCGTCGGCGGTGTCGAGGCATTCGACGCAGCCGGTACCCGACGGCGGGACTGTGGGATCGATGAGGTTCTCAGCCATAATCCGACGCTACGCTCGGGTGGAGACGAGTTCGACCCTCACGCGACTCGACTCTCACATGACTCTCAGAAGGGTCGGGACCAAATCCGACGTGGCTGCTGTTGGAGTAGATGACATCGCAGCCAGCGGTGATCAGAAGGAGGATCAATGTCCCACGACTACCGCAAGAACCCGCAGGCCCTCGAGGCCCTCACCGCGGACCAGTACCGAGTAACCCAGGAAGACGGGACCGAGCCCGCGTTCCACAACGCCTACTGGGACAACCACGAGCCAGGCATCTACGTCGACGTGGTCTCCGGAGCGCCCCTGTTCAGCTCGCTCGACAAGTACGACAGTGGCACCGGATGGCCGAGTTTCACCCGCCCGATCAGCGACGACGCGATCTCGACGCGCACCGACCGATCGCTGTGGATGAAGCGAACCGAGGTCCGCTCGGCGTACGCCGACAGCCATCTCGGCCACCTCTTCGACGACGGACCGCGAGCCGAAGGCGGCAAGAGGTACTGCATGAACTCGGCGTCGCTGCGGTTCATCCCCGAGACCGAGCTCGACGAGCAGGGTTATGGCGAGTACCGCCGCCTGTTCGAGAACACCGATAGTCCCGACACCACGCAGGAGAACGCATCATGACCAGTGGAAGCAACGACGACGGCCGCATCACCGAGCAGCCCGGCACCGAGACCGCGGTGCTCGCAGGAGGCTGCTTCTGGGGCGTCGAGGATCTGATTCGCCGCCAGCCCGGCGTGCTCGCGACGCGCGTCGGCTACACCGGCGGCAGCAACGACCACCCGACCTACCGAAATCATCCCGGGCACGCCGAGGGGGTGGAGATCGTCTTCGATCCGACGCAGACGAGCTACCGCGACATCCTCGCGTTCTTCTTCCAGATCCACGATCCGACGACGAAGAACCGGCAGGGCAACGATGTCGGCAGCAGTTACCGGTCAGCGATCTTCCCCGTGACGCCCGAGCAGGAGCGCGTCGCGCGTGACACCATCGCCGACGTCGACGCCTCGGGCCTCTGGCCCGGCCGGGCGGTCACCACGATCGAGCCCGCGGGTCCGTTCTGGGAGGCCGAGCCCGAGCACCAGGACTACCTGGTGCGCTACCCCAACGGCTACACCTGCCACTGGCCCCGGCCGGACTGGGTGCTCCCGCACCGCGACGAGGCGCACGCCTGATCTGATCTGAACTGATCTGTTCCGACGGGGAACGGCCCGGTCACCGAATGCTCGGTGGCCGGGCCGCGCTCATTCAGAGCAGCAGTGGCAGTACGACGACTCAGTGCGCCATCGCGGGAGCCTCGTCGCCTTCGGTGACCGGGAGTTTGCCGTTCGGGACGAGCAGCGCGGAGATCACGGCGCCCGCGGCGAACACTGCGGCCGCGACCCAGAAGGCGGTGGTGTACGAGTGGACCGCCGCAAGCTGTTGCAGCGCAGCGGGATTCGCCACCTGACCTGCGTGCGACGTCGCATACGACGCCGCGGCGCTCGCCGCGATCGTGCTGAGCAGCGCGGTGCCCACCGAGCCACCCACCTGCTGCATGGTGTTGACGGTTGCCGACGCGACGCCCGCGTCTTCGGGCAGCACGCCCGACACCGCGCCCTGCATGGCCGGGGCCATCGACGCGCCGAGTCCGACGCCCATGATCAACAGCGCGGGCAGGACATGAGCCGCGTACGTGCTGGTGTCGGTCAGTTGTGTCAGCAGCACCATGCCCACGGCGGCGATCAGCATGCCGCCCGCCATCAGCCAGCGCGGTCCGAATCGGGGCAGCAGAACACCCGTCGACGTCGTTGCGGTGACGATCAGCATGCCGATCATCGGCAGGAACGCCAAGCCGGTCTGGATCGGGCTGAAGTGCAGATTCACCTGCAGGTAGTAGGTGAGGAACAGGAAGATGCCGAACATTCCGATGCCGACGATGAACACCGCGAGGTACGAGCCGCCACGAGTGCGATCAAGAATCACGCGCAGGGGGAGCAGTGCGTGCGGGGTCCGCGACTGCCACCAGACGAATCCGGCGAGCAACACGGCTCCGACGACCAGCCAGGTGATGGTGGCCCAGTCGGCCCAACCGTTGGTCTCGGCGTTCGAGAAGCCGTAGACGATCGAAAACAGTGCGATCGACACCGTGATCACACCGGGAAGGTCGAGCTTCGGGCGGTGTTCGGTCTTGTGCGCGCCGATGAACAGCACCGCGCCGACGAGCGCGATCGCGGCGATCACGAGATTCACGTAGAGGCACCAGCGCCAGTCGGCCCACTCTGTGAGCATGCCGCCGAGGAGGAGTCCGAGTGCACCGCCACCGCCGGCGATGGCACCGAAGATGCCGAACGCCTTACCGCGCTCGGCCGGGTCGGTGAACGTGGTGGTGAGCAGCGACAGTGCTGCGGGCGCGAGGAGTGCACCAAAGACGCCCTGGCCTGCGCGGGCGACGACGAGCATGTCGAAATTGACTGCGGCGCCACCGATCGCGGACATCACGGCGAATCCGACGAGGCCGACGATGAAGGTGGTCTTACGGCCGAGGAGATCCGACAGTCGCCCGCCGAGGAGCAGCAGGCTGCCGAATGCCAGCGAGTATGCGGTGACGATCCATTGCCGATCGGCGTCGCCGAATCCGAGTGACTCCTGCGCGTGCGGGAGTGCGATGTTCACGATGGTCGCGTCGAGCACCACCATCAACTGTGCGAGGCCGAGTACGCCGAGCACGACCCACCGAAGGCGATGGTGTCGTTCCTCCCGAGACTCCCCGTTCGCCGACAATCCGTCGGCAGTGTCGTAGGTTGTGGTCATCAGTCCTCCAAGTGGCGGAATAGTGGAGAAGACTCCTCCGTTTACGAGGGTGGCAACGAAGCGAATACGGAGATGATTCCTCCGGTTGAGAGAATGTGACGATGACCACACAACAGAGCCCGGTCGCACCGACCGGACGACCCCTGCGCGCCGACGCCGAGCGCAATCGGCGTCGGATCATCGCCGCTGCTCACAAGCTGTTCGCCGAGCGTGGCCTCGACGTCTCACTCGACGACGTCGCGGCAGCGGCCGGTGTGGGTGTGGGGACGGTTTATCGACGATTCGCCAACCGGGACGAGCTGATCGTCGGAGTGTTCGCGGCGCACCTGGAGGAGGTGGCAGAGCAGACCGAGGGAGTCCTCGCGGCGGACAGCGACCCGTGGGCGTCGGTGGTGACGATGGTGTCGACGGTCTGCACGGCAATGGCCGAGGATCGTGGGCTGGCCGCGATCATCATGCAGATCGACCACACGGATCCGACGATCGCGACGGTGAAGGCGCGGATGACGAAGCGGATGGGCGAGGTCTTCGATCGGGCCCACGCCGCCGGTGTGCTGCGCGAAGACATCGTCGAGACGGACATCTTCTCCATCTTCTCGATGGTGTCGTCGTACGCGGATATCACCGAGGCGACGGTCCCCGGAGCGTGGAAGCGCTACCTCCAGCTCCTACTCGACGCCATCCACGCCGCCCCGCCGTCGGAGCCGCTGCGGACCCCGGCGCTGACCGAAGAGCAGATCCACGAGGTGCAGGCGTGCCGCATCGCGTTCCGGCGCGGCGGCGCGTCGAGCTGACGTCGGTCAGAGCATGTGCACCTTGCGGTAGACCGATGCCGCCGCGGGTGTCAGCAGCCCGACCTCGTCGAGAAAGCTCATCAGGTGCGAGCAACTCGTTCGGACCATCGCCTGGAAGTGATGATTTCGTCGCATCTCCGAGACGGCGCGGTACTTGTCGAGCCCCGCGTCGGCGTAGGCCTGCGGTCGGACGAGGCTGGTGAAGATGAACGACGCCGCCACTGCCGTGTAGTACGCGCTGGCGTGGCGACGCACCGGGCCGACGTCGGCCATCGACTCCCGGATCTGCTCCCGCGCGAAGCGCATGTGGCGTGATTCCTCGAGCACGTGGATCTCGTTGACGGTGCGGACCAACGGCAGTACGCGTTCGTCGCTGGTGCAGCCGCGTTGGAATACGTCGAGGATCTCCTCGGCGGCGAGGATGCCGCCATACGCGATCTCGCCCCCGGTGGTGGCCGCAAAGAACTTGCCTCCCTTGCCGATTCGAGGGTGCGGCACATACGACGTCCCGGCGAGTTTTTGCGACGCCTTCGCGAACATCAGCGAGTGCCTGCATTCGTCGGCGATCTCGGTCATGGCGAACCAGTACTCCGGGCGGTGTCGGTCGGCGAGGTACTGATCGCGGAGTACCAACTGCTGCAACAGCATTTCGAACCAGATTCCGATCGACATCACCGACGCCGTCTCGTGTCTGGTGAGCCGCACGCGCTGCTCCTCCGTCATCTCCGCCCAGTAGGAGGTGCCGTACAGCGTCGACCACTCGGGGCTGCAGCCGTAGAGCGTCGGGTCCATCGGAGCGTCCCAGTCGATCTCGACCAGAGCGTTGCGCGACAAGCGTGCCGACGAATCGACGAGTCTCGCCGACACCTCATCGGTGCCGCGGTCGAGCGTGCTGACGTGCGGTGCTGAATCGTCGACGACCTGAACCGACACGTGCGCCTCCTGGTCTCAATGCCATTGGATGATGTAACCGTAACATCCATAAATGGCAAAGTGGAGAGCCGGCGCTGAACGCGCAGTGGTAACTAATTCTTGGGGACGATCAATTTCTCGCTGAGTAACCAGTCGTATGCTACGTCGGCAGGGTCTTCGCCGTCGATGTCGACGCGGCCGTTGAGGTCCTGCATGACGTTGTCGGTGAGACGCTCCGAGATAGTTCCGAGTAGTTCGTTGAGTTGTGGGTAGCGCTTCATGACGTCCTCGCGAACGACGGCGGTTCCGCTGTAGGGCAGGAAGAACTTCTTGTCGTCCTCGAGGACGGCGAGGTCGAGGTTCTTGATCCGGCCGTCGGTGGTGTAGACCATGCCGAAGTTGCACGGCGAGCTCTTGGCCGTCGATGTGTAGACGACGCCGGCGTCCATGCGTGTCACGTTGCCGAGCGGGACCCCGTTCGGGCCGTCGAGCGGCATACCGTACTTCGCCAGCATCGGCTTGAAACCATCTGGGCGGGAGAAGAATTCGTCGTCGACGCAGAAGGTGCGATCAGCGACCGGCAGTTTGGCGACGTCCGAAAGAGACTTCACGTTGAGGCGTTTCGCTGTGGGTGTCGACGCCGCGAACGCGTAGGTGTCGTTGAAGTTGGCGGGAGGCAGCCAGACGAGCTGGTTCTCCTTGAGCTCGATGTCGTGGACCTTCTGCCAGAGTTCCTTCGGGTCGGCGATGGTCTCCGTCTCGTTGTGGTAGTTCACCCATCCGGTTCCGGTGTACTCCCAGAGGATGTCGGCGTCGCCGTTGAGTTGTGCCTGGCGAGACGACGCCGAACCGGGGGCGCCTGTGAGGTCGGTGACGTCGGCGCCTGCCGCGGCCAGATAGGTGGCGGTGATCTTGCCGAGGATCACGCCCTCGGTGAAGCTCTTCGACGTGACGGTGAGCTTGGCTCCGTCGAGCGGTCGGGAACCGTCGGGAAGCGACGCCTGCTTGAACGTGCCCGACGAACTGACCAGACCACATCCCGCAAGGCCGATGACGGCGACGACGAGAAGTGTTGCGACGGTGGCGAGTCTTGCTCGCGTGGCGCTCATGCGACGCCCTTCGGTGTAGCGACCAGTTCGAAGACCCGGCCGAGCCAGTCGATGATCATGGCGAGCAGAGCGACGAGTATCGCGCCCGAGATCAACAGCTTGGGCAAGAAGAGCGTGACGCCGGTGGTGATCAGCGTGCCGAGGCTCGTCGCGCCGATGAAGGTACTCAGGGTGGCCGTGCCGACCAGGATCACCAGGGCGGTGCGGACACCGTTGAGGATGACGGGCACGGCCAGCGGGAGTTCGACCTGCACGAGCGTGCGCGCCGCCGAGTATCCGATACCGCGCGACGCCTCGATGGTGCGTTGGTCGACCTGGCGCAACCCGACGATCGTGTTCTGCAGGATCGGCAGGACCGCGTACACGACCAAACCGATGACGGCAGTACGGAATCCGGTGCCGAGCCAGAATGTGAACAACACCAGCAGTCCGACGGCGGGCGCAGCTTGACCGATGTTCGCGATGTTCACCGCGATCGGCGAGAGCCATCGCATCGACGGCCGGGTCAACAGGATTCCCAAGGGAATTGCGATGACGATGACGACGATGGCCGCGACGAGAGTGAGCTCGATGTGGTCGATGATGGTGGACTGCAGAGTCGACCAGCCCAGCGACGCCTGCTCGGTCTCGGTGAATGTCGTCGTCGCATACCAACTGAAATATCCGACGGCCAGCACGATGAAGACGAGTGGCTCGAACCACACGTCGATCGGAAGGTTGCGGAATCGTTGTTTCATGCGCCCGCGTTCTGCTCGGGGTCGTCGGCAGCGATCACCGGCGTCTCGGTGGGTGCGGTTCCCTCGGTGTGACTTTCGTACGAGCCGTCGTCCTCGTCGGGGCGGGCTTCGGAAAGTTGCGTACGGATGATGTCCATGACCGAGGCGATGGTGAGCATGCCGACGACGGCGCCGTGACGATCTGTCACCAGCGTGCCGCCCTGGCTGGCCGCGAGCATGGTGTCGAGGGCGTCGTTGAGCGTCGACGATTCGGCTACGACGGGTAGCCGCGGATCGAGGTAGTCGGAGACCTCCGGCTTGGAGGCAACCTCATCCAGCGACGGCCATGCACGCGGGCGGTCGTGCTTGTCGACGACGACCACCCAACTCTGCCCCGCGGCCCGTGCGCGCGTGATGACCTCTCCGGAACCCTCGCCGACGCGCGCGGTGATCACCGAGTCTTGTTCGACGTCGCGCACGCGCGACAGCGTGAGCTGCGCAAGCGTCGCCCCCGACCCGATGAACTCTTCGACGAAGGGCGAGGCGGGATTGGCCAGAATCTCCTCGGGCGCAGCGTATTGCTCGACGTGGGCGCCCTCCGACAGGATCAGCACCTTGTCGCCGAGCTTGGTGGCCTCTTCGAAGTCGTGCGTCACGATGACGATGGTCTTGCCGAGCTCGTGTTGGATGGCGATCAGGCTGTCCTGCAATCGGACTCGGGTGATCGGGTCGACCGCGCCGAACGGCTCGTCCATGAGGAGGACCGGCGGATCGGCGGCAAGGGCACGTGCGACGCCGACGCGCTGCTGCTGACCGCCGGACATGTCCTTGGGTAGCCGCGTGGCGAACTGTGCAGGATCGAGTCCGACGAGATCGAGGAGATATTCGGTGCGCTCGGCGATCCGCTTCTTGTCCCAGCCGAGGACGCGGGGGATGGCTCCGATGTTCTTCTCGACGCTCCAGTGCGGGAAGAGACCGCCCGACTGGATCACGTAGCCGATGGACTGTCGGAGTTTGTCGGGATTCTCCTTGGTGACGTCGCGCTCGTCGATGAAGATCCTGCCGTCGGACGGTTCGATCAGCCGGTTGATCATCTTGAGGGTCGTCGTCTTACCGCAACCCGAGGGGCCGACGAAGGCGACGATATGGCCCGCCTCGATGTCGAGGTCGAGGTGTCCGACGGCGGGCTGGTCTTGCCCCCGGAATCGTTTCTCGACGCCGTCGAGTCGGATGGGGGCACCGGTCACCGTTGCCCCGGATGCGCTACCGGCCCCGGGGGCCGGCGTGTTGGCTACGTCGGTCATGACAGTCCTTTGGAGATGGTGAAGCGGCCGAGGAGAACGAGCAGGGCGTCGAAGACCAGAGCGATCAAGACGATGAGAATGGTTCCGGTGAGCGCCATTTGGAGTGCATTAGCGCCACCGAGGCGAGACAACCCGTTGAAGATCAACGATCCGAGGCCGGGTCCGAGGACGTAGGCGACGATCGCGGCGACTCCGACGATCATCTGGGTCGAGACGCGAATCCCGGTCAGGATCACCGGCCACGCGATCGGCAACTCGACGCTCAGCAGAATTCGCCAGCGGGACAATCCGATTCCCTGAGCTGACTCGATCACGCTTGCCGGCACCGAACGCAGCCCGACGATCGCGTTGCCGATCACGGGGAGCGCGGCGAAGAACGCCAGCATGATGAACGACGGCACGACGCCGAGACCGAACGGGACGATCAGCAGGGCGAGAAGCGCGAGCGAGGGGATCGTCAGCGCGACGCGACTCGACGTCAGCGTGAGCGCCGAACCCAACGGGCGTCGGTACACGAGCACCGCGACGATGATCGCGACCACGGTGCCGACGAGAACCGTCTGAAATGCCAGAGATGCGTGCTGATAGGTGAGGAACGTCAGGTTCGCGGCGTGTGCGTGGATATAGTTCCACAAACTGCCCACAGCTATCCCCTCGTCGTGGTGAGCGTTCAGAGAGAATTCAGCCTACAAAGCAACCGCGACTCTTGGGTGATTCCCGCAATTCCGTGTCGGCGTGTACACCTGACAAGCGAGCATGCTGGCCCGCTGACCGGCGCCGACGTCCCTGAGGGCAATCGCCGGACCTCAGTGTCACGTTTTGATCACGGTGAGTGAAAGGGTCGAAATGTGTGCGCACCATCCGAATGCAGCGCGAGGTGATCAGGTCAGGTGTTGGTTCAGGAAAGCGAGTGTCCGGGTCCAACAGTCCCGCTGTGCCGCTGCGATATGGCACGGATCGCCGCCCCCGATCAGTGAGGCCGACCGGGTGACCGTCGTGGGAATTGCGGGCGGACGGATGAAGTGGCCCACCCCGGGATAGATCAGCAGTTCGTCGTCGGCTGCGTGGGTGGCGTGCTCGTCGCTGCGGCGTCGAAGTATCTCTTGTGCCATGTCCGCAGCGGGATAGCACTGGTCGTCGGTGCCTGCGGCGACCAATATCGGGCACCCGATCTTCTCCACGGCGATGGTCGCGGCCCGCACAGCCGAATGATCCCGCAGACCTGCGGCGTACGCGGCGTGGGTCGACATCGCCATCGACGAGCGTCCGTGAGAGATTTTGCGGCGCAAGAGATTCATGGCGAGTTGTCCGAGTAGGCGCTCACTGCGCAACGGGACATACGGCAGGTCGACGCCGCCGTGGGTGAGGGCAGAGACCTTCTCGGGCGGGCCGTCGCGGCGGAGTGCCTGGAACACGACGTGGCTGGGAGCCACCGCGACGACCGCGCGTGCCGGGGTCCCCATTGTCACCATCGTCGACAGTGCTGTCTGAACACCTACCGACGACGCGTGGAGTGCGATCTTGTCCTCGTCAACGTAGGGCAGGGCGGCGAAGCATTCGATGCCCGCGGCGGTGTTCTCCGTGGCAATTCTGCTGAACGAATCGGGCAACCCCGGGCGCTGAGTGTAGAAGAGGACCGCCGCGACATAGCCGTGAGCGGCGAGCAGCGCGGCCATCGCTGTCACCGACCTGGTGACCATCGTCCCGGGGAACACGACGATTCCCGGCAGCGGGTAGTCAGCTGACTCCGGACGGTAGATCTGTAGCTGCCATCCGTCGCCTCGTCGCTGTTCCACCGTGTGCTCGCGTCCCCACGTACGAGGTACCGTGGCCTTGTCGCTGGACGTACCGTCGGATACCGAGACAGTGAAATCCAATGTGCCGTCGCAGGATTCGAAAATCTCCGGGGAGTTCGGGTTGTCGACGAGCCGCATGTCCCACCACGGTAGGTCTGGATCGGTGAGTTCTAACCGTCCGTCTTTGCCGAGCCGATGGGTGCCGCGGGACCGCCAGTGCGATCCCGCGGCGTCTACACCATCGACGACGAGTTCGACCTTCTCCGCTGGTGTGTCGAACACGTTGAACTCGATGAGCGAGTCGACGAGTCCGTCCGCCGTGTCAACACTGATTCGCATGAGGATCAGACTCGGGTGCGATTCACGACAACACGTAGGTGGCGAACATTCTCGGAGCGGGACGGATCAGGGTGGCCCTCACGGATTCACCGGGGGAGGCTTTACTGCCGGAGATATCGGTGAATCCGAGAGTGTGGCGCAGGGAGGCTGTGTAATTCACCACGGCGGAGCGGTAGGTGTAGGTGTAGGTGACAGTGACGCCCATGGCCAGAGGGTTCGACGTCCAGGCGCGTACGACAGCCGTTCTGCCCATGCCGAGCGAGGCGGGTGGCGCATCGATCCATCGGAAGTCCATCGAACTACCCGCACCGACGCTGGTATCGGGGAATTGCTTCAGGGTCAACGGCATACCGGTGTTGTTGGTGATCACCAGGACGGCACTTGAACCGCCCTGCGGGATAGGCGTGGCCTCGCTCTTCGCGGCGGTGGCCGTTGTCAGGCCGAGGATCATCGCGGTCACGGCGATCGACATGCCGAGTACCTGGAGCAAGCTTCTGTGAGGTCTCATGGTCCATCCTTCGTCTCTCGTCGTCCGTTGCCACGCGCTGGATACGTGACTCTCTACGGGCGATGTATCTGACCGTAAGAAATCCGCACGCTCGGCATAAGTCCGAAATATGGGGGGTTTACAACCGCGGAAGAGGTGAGTACGTCGAAACCGACGAGAATAGGTGGATTGCGCATCTTCATAAGGTGAATGTGTGTCGAATCAGAGGATGTGTGTGCTGCAGCGCCCACTTCCTTCGATCCGACACACATCCTCCGGTCAGCTGGGTGCGTCTTCTCGGGTCCTGCCGCGCGCAACGGCGGGCGGCCGGAGCGTCAGGTCGATTGGGCGTGGGAGATCTCGTAGGGTGGCCTCATGGCTGTCAGCCGTCCGGCGAACTCGAGCACAGGTGAGGTCAAACGCGCGCCACGGGCCCGCATGACCGGCGCCCAACGACGCCTGCAACTGATCGAGGTCGCGCGCGGTCTGTTTGCCGAGCGGGGCTTCGAGGGCACATCCATCGAAGAGATCGCCCAGCGTGCCGGGGTGTCGAAACCGATTGTGTACGAGCACTTCGGAGGTAAGGAAGGTCTCTACGCGGTCGTCGTCGACCGTGAGATGGAGACCCTGCTCGAGATGATCACGTCGTCGCTCTCCAAGAACCGCTCGCTGTACCGCATCCAGCAGGTGGCCTTGGCGCTGTTGACCTACATGGAGGAGCGCACCGACGGATTCCGCGTCCTCGTGCGCGGCGACAGCGCGTCGTCGAGGGACAACGCGACGTACGGAAGTCTTCTGAACGACGCCATCAGCCAGGTCGAGCACATCCTCGCCGGCGACTTCGAACGACGGGGATTCGACCCGAAGCTGGCCCCGATGTACGCACAAGCGCTCGTCGGGATGGTGTCGGTGACGGCGCAGTGGTGGCTCGACGTCCGCGAACCGTCGAAAGAGGTTGTCGCGGCGCACCTGGTCAATCTCTGCTGGAACGGACTCACCCGCCTCGACCCGGACCCCGAACTCGTCGGGCCGGATTACGTCGAACACAAAGCGCGAACGGTTGGCGACGCGACATCTGCCCCGTCGGCTGAGGGGTCGGGGACTCCCGAGGCATTGGAGTCCTCTGATGCGTCGGTGCCGTCTGATTCGGTGGAGTCCCCCTGATCGGCTGAGGTCTGCTGCGGGCGAGGCCTGAACACGCCGAACTGATCTATCACGTGCGAATGACGCTGCGTGTGGCGCAAGTTGGCGCCGACGGTCTGGCGTGCTGGAATCAGCCGGTGTTCGGACTTCTCACACCGTGTCGCCACACGATGCCCGACGACCTCTTCACACAGTGGCAGGCGCACCTGTGTGGCTTATGTCTGTCGTTGCGTGACGGACACGGCCATCCCAGTCGGCTGACGACCAATACCGATGCGGCTACGGTGTCAATTCTTGTTGCGGCACAGTGCAATACGACGCCGTCGACCACGCGTGCCGGCCGCTGCCCGCTGCGTGGAATGAAGTCGGCCGAAGTTGTCGCGGTCGGTGATCCGGGACTGCGACTGGCCACCGGGGTCTCGTTGACGCTCGCCGCAGGTAAGGCCGCCGACATCGTCGAAGAACAGCGGTCCGGGCTGGCGCCACCGTCGCGGATGCGTCGGGTGGTCGCAGGAGGGGTAGCCGCGGCATTGCGACGTCACGCCGTCGACGACGGCCATGTGGCCCGCCTGCTCGACGTCGACTCCATGCTCGCTCGGCTGTCGGGGCAGGCCGAGGTTGAATCGAGGTCGACGGACCTCGACGATCTGCTTCGCGCGTCCTCGGAGTCGGCGGCCCGTGTGTTCGCGGCTACGGCCGACATCGCGGGTGCTCCCGAGAATCGCGAGCAACTCGAGGCCATAGGTGCCGATTTCGGTCGGCTCGCGCACCTGATCGATGCGATCGACGATCTCCCACAGGATCGCGAACAGGGGGAATTCAATCCGCTCGACGCATCGGGGACCGCCATCGACGATGCCCGCGCGGAATGTCGGCTCCTCGTTCGGGCGATTGTGCGTCGGTACGCCAAGCTCGAACTGGTCGACGACAGATTGCTGCGTGCCGTCCTGGTCGACGGGCTGCGTCATGCGGTGCGTCAGCGCATGCCGCGCCGTAGCTCATGTGCCGTACACCGACCTTCGGCTACCGAGCCATCGCTTCCCGAACAGATGCCGCCGCCCGGATACCCGGAAGGGTGGCCGTTCCCGCCGCCGTTCAGTCCGGACCGGCCATTCCACGAGCGTCTACTGCCGTTTCTGGGCAACTCGTGTTGCGGGCCCGCATGCTGCAACGACCACTGGAATCATTGCTCGGACACGTGGAAACCCGCGTTGTGCGACTGTGGCGATTGCTGTGACTGCGACGACTGCTGCGATTGCGGAGATTGTTGTGATTGCGGCGACTGCTGTAGCTGTAACTGACCACCCCGCCGGTGAGAGGTCCGCCTCAGGCAAGCACCAGCGACCGCTTGGCAAGGCCCATCCAGAACCCGTCGATGACCTGGTCGGCCTGTTGCTCGGGATCGTCGCTGGCGCCCAGTGCGACGAAGAGTGGCGCGAAATGCTCAATAGTGGGGTGGGCGTAGGGCATTCCCGGGGCGGTGCGTCGAAAATCGATCAGGGACTCGACGTCGCCGGCGGCGAAACGTTCGTGCGCCCAGGCGTCGAACTCCGACGACCAGCTCGGCGGCGCGGCGTCGGGGGAGGGGTCGGTCAGATACGGCAGCCCGTGCGTGGTGAAGCCCGATCCGATGATGAGCACTCCCTCGTCGCGCAGCGGTGCGAGTCGACGGCCGAGGTTAAGCAATTGTGCGGGGTCGAGTGTGGGAAGCGAGATCTGGAGCACGGGAATATCGGCGTCGGGGTACATGACCGTCAACGGCACGTATGCGCCGTGGTCGAGGCGACGGTGCTGGTCACGGGCGATTGCGGTGCCGTCGGGCATCATCGCCGCGACTCTCGCCGCGAGGTCGGGAGCACCGGGCGACCAGTAGGTGGTGCGATAGAAGCGCTCGGGAAATCCCCAGAAGTCGTAGGTCAGGGGCGTGGTCGGGTCGGTCGAACCGATCGTCAGCGGCGCGGCCTCCCAGTGCGCCGACACCACCAGAATCGCCGAGGGGCGGTCGAGTGTGGTGGACAGCTCGGTGAGTTGGGAGACCCATCGTTCGCTGTCGACGAGTGGTGGGGCGCCATGACTCAGGAACAGCGTCGGCTGGCGGGTGGGTGCGGGGGCTGACATGCGAACATCGTATCAACCGGACCGCAGTCCGGTTAAGTTTCGGGTGCGGACGTTGCGGCATCGTTGTCGGGAGCAATGCTGTCGGCAGCATCGTTCTCGGGGCCTTCTGGCGGGTGGCTCAGCGGCAACGGCTCGCCGACGGGCGACGTCGACGTGCTCGGTTCACCGACCTTGGCCGCGATGACCCCGACGACAATCAAGACGCCGCCGACGATCTGGAGCGCCGCCGGGACCTGATCGAGCAGGATCGCGGCCCAGGCGACCGCGGCCAAGACCTCGACAAGCGCGAACATCGAGGCGAGCCGCGCTCCGAGTCTGCGCGCGGCACCGATTCCGGTGAGGTATGCGGTCGCCGCGGTGACGAGCGCGAGAGCAGCCAGCACCGTCCATGCCGGTGCGTCGAATCCGGCGAAGTGGACCGTCGGGTCGCCGATCGTCATCGGCAGTGCATGCACGAGGCCGAGTACTCCGAGAAGTGTTGCCGCAAAGACCATTCCGCTCGCCGCGAGCACAGACGGCGGCAGTGAATCGTTCTCCTTGGCCGAAATGATGAAGTAGCCGGCGGCGCCGAGCATTGCGCCCGACGCCCACAGCGCACCGATGGGGCTCACCGAGGTGCCGCCGACGAGGTCGAGGACTCCGACCAATCCGACGCCGCTCACCGCAATACCAGCCAGCGCCCACCGCGACGGCCGCTGGCGGTGGATCGCCCACATCCACGCGACTACGACGACAGGTGCGGTGTACTCGATGAGTAGGGCCGGTCCGACGTCCATGTGCTCGATGGCGGAGAAGTAGCAGAACTGCGCGACGGCCATGCCGAGGAATCCGTAGAGCGCGATCGTCCTGCCGTGTTCGCGAATCAGCGTCGACGCCGTCGACCATCGCAGCGCCGAGACACCGCCGAGGTCGCGAATGGCGAACGGCAGCAACGCGAGACCGCCGATGCCGATGCGGATCGCGACGACAGCGCCCGCGCTCCACCCTGCGGCCATCAGCGGCGTGCCGAGTGCGCCCGACAGCCCGAAGCTCGTTGCCGACACCAGGGCCAGGATCAGGCCCGCGCGTCTGCGAGCGGCCACCTCTGCCGGCGTGCGGTCATGGGTCACCGACGTCATGGGTAATGACGCTAGCGGCGGCCTTGGTAAGGTGTCAACATGGTTTTCGGTGATGACGTCGATCTGGCGCTGCAGGCGGCGGTTGCGCTCGCCAACTCGGCAGAGTCGCCCGAGACCTTGCGTTCCATCGACGACCTCGACGCGTTCTGGGACCACTACGGCTATACCGGCCGCCATGACGGTGACCAGCAAGAACTCGACGCGGTGTCGGCGATCCGGCCGGCGCTGCGAGCGCTGCTCATCGCCGACCGCGACCGTGCCGTCGATCAAGTCAACGAGATCCTGAGTCGGCACCGGGCCGTGCCGCGGTTGGTGCGACACGGCGACACGGACTGGCATCTGCACGCCATCGACGACGACGCCCCCCTCGCCGACCGGATCATGGTCGAGACCGCGATGGCCATGATCGACGTGATCAGGGCCGACGACATGTCGAGGTTGTCCGTCTGCGCCGACGCGGGCTGCGAAGGCGTCGTCGTCGATCTCTCTCGCAACCGGTCTCGGCGGTATTGCTCGACAGCCTGCGGTAACCGCAACGCCGTCGCGGCGTATCGCGCGCGGCAGGCCGCGGCAATGGACTAGTGGCTGTGAGCGGCAACTGACCGGTGCTGCCCGCTGCGTCTGTCTGACCAGCGGCGCGCTGCGGCATCTGCCTGGCAGAATTGCCGTGCCCTAGAATTGCCGAAGTGTCGTCTACTCCCGCCCTTCACGGACTCGCATCCCTCGCCTGCGCGGACACGAGCATCGCGGCACTGCGTGACCATCGCGACGATCCGCAACTCGCGATCACTGCCCCCGACGCCGCCCGGCCGTTCGTGGTCAGTTGTCTCGCCGAGGTTGCTGATGCGCCGATCCTCGTCGTTTCGGCGAACGGACGCGAAGCCGACGACCTGACGGCCGAACTACGCGAGCTTCTCGACGACGAGTCTGCGGTGGCGCAGTTCCCGTCGTGGGAGACGCTTCCGCACGAGCGGCTCTCGCCGAGTGCCGAGGTCGTCGGGCAGCGTCTCGAGGTGCTGCATCGGCTGGCGCACCCGGGTGACGCGCCGCTGCGCGTGGTGGTCACCACCGTCCGGTCGCTGGTGCAGCCGATGGCACCCGGGCTCGGGGAGATACGCAGCATCACGTTGCGCGAGGGCATCGAACTCGACTTCGACGGCCTACTCACCGATCTCGTCGAGATGGCGTACGAGCGCGTCGACATGGTCGGTCGGCGCGGCGAATTCGCCGTGCGCGGCGGCATTCTCGACGTGTTCCCGACCACCGCCGATTTCCCTGTGCGAGTCGAGTTCTGGGGCGATGAGATCTCCGAGATGCGAGCATTCTCGGTGGCGGATCAGCGTAGTCAACCCGAGGTCGACGCGTCGGTGGTCCTCATCCATCCCTGTCGCGAGCTGCTGCTCACCCCGCCCGTGCGTGAACGTGCGGCCGCACTCGCCGTCGAGAACGCCTACGACCCGTCGCTCGTCGAAATGCTCACCTCGCTCGCCGAGGGTATTCCGGTGGCGGGAATGGAAGCGCTGACACCCGCCCTCGTCGACGGCGAGATGCAGTTGCTGACCGAGGTACTTCCCGCCGGGACCCGCGTGCTCGTGCTCGACCCCGAGAAAGTCCGAACGCGCGCAGCCGATCTCGCGCAAACCGGAGCCGAGTTCCTCGAGGCGTCGTGGAACGCCGCCGCGATGGGAGCCACGGCGCCCGTCGACACCCGCGAGATGTCCGGTCCGACGGGAATTGATCTGCAGGCCAGTGCTTATCGGCCGCTCGATGACGTCGAGAAGGCCACGCTCGCGGCGGGTCGGTCGTGGTGGACGATGAGTCCGCTTTCTGCGGGCTTCGGCGAAGAATACGAACTCGACATCACCCCGGGGCCGACGCCGCATGGTGACGACGAGGAGATCCGGATCGTGTTCGCCGGACTGCGCGCCCACGTCAGCGCGGGCAACACCGCTGCGATCGTGGTCGCGGGCAAGGGCACCGCACAGCGCGTCTGTGAGCGACTTGCCGACGCAGAGGTTCCGCACGCGCTCGTCGACGGGGGCGCGCGACCCGAACCGGGAACCGTGTCGGTGTTCAATGGCGCGCTGCGTCACGGAATCGTCAGTCCCAGTGCCGGATTGGTGGTCGTGACGGAGACGGACCTCACCGGCAACCGCGTCGCCAGTGTGCGCGACGGAAAGCGATTGCCCGCCAAGCGTCGTAATCAGGTCGACCCACTTGCGCTCACCGCGGGTGATCTCGTCGTGCACGATCAGCACGGCATCGGCAAGTTCGTCGAGATGATCGAACGCACGGTGTCGGGCGCGCGACGTGAGTACCTCGTGCTCGAGTACGCGGCCTCCAAGCGTGGGCAACCCGGCGACCGGCTTTATGTGCCGATGGATTCGCTCGACCAGTTATCGCGCTACGTCGGAGGCGAGCAGCCGTCGTTGTCGAAGCTCGGCGGCTCCGACTGGCAGAACACGAAACGCAAGGCGCGCAAGGCTGTTCGTGAGATCGCCGGCGAGCTGGTCCAGCTCTACGCGGCCAGGCACGCCGCGCCCGGCTACGCGTTCAGTCCGGACACGCCCTGGCAACGTGAGATGGAGGACGCGTTCGACTTCACCGAGACCGTCGATCAGATGACGGTGATCGGCGAGGTCAAGGACGACATGGAGAAGTCGGCTCCGATGGACCGCGTGATCGTCGGCGATGTCGGTTACGGCAAGACCGAGATCGCGGTGCGCGCGGCCTTCAAGGCCGTGCAGGATGGTAAGCAGGTCGCGGTCCTGGTCCCGACAACGATTCTCGCGCAACAACATCTGCAGACATTCACCGAGCGTATGTCGGGATTCCCGGTGCGCATCAGAGGACTCTCGCGGTTCACCGATGCGAAGGAGTCACGCGAGATCATCAAGGAGATGGCGAAGGGCGAGGTCGACATCGTGATCGGTACGCACCGATTGCTGCAGACCGGCGTCACGTGGAAAGACCTCGGGCTGGTGATCGTCGACGAGGAGCAGCGTTTCGGCGTCGAACACAAGGAACACATCAAGTCGTTGCGCACGCACGTCGACGTGCTGACGATGTCGGCGACGCCGATTCCGCGAACGCTGGAGATGTCGATGGCGGGCATTCGCGAGATGTCGACCATCCTCACCCCGCCGGAGGAACGGCATCCGGTGCTCACCTATGTCGGCGCCTACTCACCCAAGCAGGTGGCGGCAGCGATTCGCCGAGAACTGTTGCGCGACGGCCAGGTTTTCTACGTCCACAATCGGGTGTCGACCATCGACAAGACTGCCCGCGATATCGCCGCGATGGTCCCCGAGGCGAGAGTTGCTGTGGCACACGGTCAGATGAACGAGGATCAACTCGAACGCACCGTCGCCGGTTTCTGGAACCGCGAGTTCGACGTGCTGGTGTGTACCACCATCATCGAGACCGGTCTCGACATCTCGAACGCGAACACACTCATCGTCGATCGCGCTGAGAATCTCGGTCTGTCGCAGTTGCATCAGTTGCGTGGTCGTGTCGGTCGAAGTCGTGAGCGCGGTTACGCCTACCTGCTCTACAGTCCCGAAAAGCCGCTCACCGAAACGGCTTACGACAGATTGGCGACGATCGCGCAGAACAACGAACTCGGCGCGGGCATGGCCGTGGCGCTCAAGGACCTCGAATTGCGCGGTGCCGGAAACGTTCTCGGTGCCGAGCAGTCCGGGCACGTCGCGGGTGTCGGATTCGATCTGTACGTCCGTCTCGTCGGCGAGGCTGTCGAGGCATACCGCGCAGCGGCAGACGGCCTGCCCGTCACGTCGTCGGAACCCAGCGAGGTCCGCATCGACCTGCCCGTCGATGCGCACATCCCGGTCGAGTACGTCGACTCTGATCGGTTGCGCCTCGAGGCGTACCGCAAGCTCGCGTCGGCGACGTCGGACGACGAGGTCGACGGCGTGATGTCGGAACTCACCGACCGCTATGGCGAACCGCCCGAGGAAACACGACGCCTGGCGTCGATCGCGAAACTCCGTCTGCGCGCACGTGAACGGGGTGTCACCGAGATCGGCACCACCGGTACGAGTGTGAAGGTCGCGCCGCTCCCGCTGGCCGACAGCGAGCAGGTGCGCCTCAAACGGTTGTACCCCGCGGCGTCGTATCGGGCGACCACATCGGTTGTCACGCTACCGATCCCGCGCACCGGAGGCGTCGGGTCGGCGCGCCTGCGCGACGACGAGGTCATCGAGTACCTCGCGACGTTCCTGCGCAACCTCAAGCCGCTCGAGTCAGCTGACCGATGAGTGCACGGAGCATCTTCGATGCGCACTTCCACATCATCGATCACGCCTACCCCGTCGTCGAGAACAACGGATTTCTTCCGGAGCAGTTCGGAGTGCCGGAGTACCGCGCACGCACCGAATCGCTCGGGATCATCGGCGGCGCAGTGGTTTCCGGATCGTTCCAGAAGTTCGACCAGACGTATCTTGTCGCGGCGTTGGAGCAACTCGGTCAGGGATTCGTCGGGGTCACGCAGTTGCCGGCCACTGTCACCGATGAGGACGTCGTCGCATTGTCTGCGCGCGGGGTCCGCGGCATTCGGTTCAATGTTGCGCGAGGGGGCTCGGCATCACTCGACGAACTCGACGCGTTCGCAAGACGTGTGCACGACGTCGCGGGCTGGCATACCGAGTTATACGTTGACGCAGCACATCTTGACGACCTGACCGACGTCATTGCTGGGTTGCCCGCGGTCAGTATCGATCATCTCGGATTGTCGACGGCAGGGCTCCCGGTGCTCCTGTCGCTCGTCGAACGCGGAGTACGGGTCAAGGCAACAGGATTCGGTCGGGTGGAACTCGACGTTCCGTCTGCGATTCGACAGATCATGGCGGTCGATCCGACGGCCCTGATGTTCGGTACCGATCTCCCGTCGACCAGGGCCCGTCGACCGTTCAGTGATGACGACATCGACCTGCTCGTCGCCGAGGTCGGAGAGGACGACGTCGAGGTGGTGCTGCGCACCAACGCCGAACGGTTCTATCGCGTGGGGGAGTTGCGTTGACGGTCGTGGTGCTCGATCCGCAGCAACCGGGAGTGATCCCGATAGCGGCGCGCACAGTGCTGACCGGCACCGTGCTGGTGACCGAAGACGTCCCCGCGTCGGTGCTGTGGCAACTCGACCACGTGGTCACCGCGGCAGCCGACTCCGACTCGTTGCTCACCCTGGTGACGACGGACGCGCAGCATCCACTCGTGCGTATGCGGATCGCCGACGGCGACGACGTCGTCGAAGTGGAACGCCGATCGGGGGCGAGTCTGCTCGACGCCGTCGCGCTGATGGACACGCTGCGTCGAAACGGACCGTGGGAGTCGACGCAGACGCATGCGTCGCTGCGGCGGTACCTGCTCGAAGAGGTCTACGAGTTGCTCGATGCCCTCGACGGTGACGACCAGGAGAACCTTCGCGAGGAACTCGGCGACCTGCTGCTGCAGGTGCTGTTCCACGCGCGGATCGCCGCCGACGACCCGGTGGCCCCCTTCGATATCGACGACGTCGCGCGGAGCTTCGTCGACAAGGTGCGCGGCCGCACACCGGGCGTTCTGTCCGGCGAACACAGCGACCTCGAGACTCAGATCCGTGAATGGGAGGAGCGCAAGGCCGCCGAGAAGCAGCGCGGCTCGGTCCTCGACGGCATCGCGACGACAGCCCCTGCGCTCGCACTGACGCAGAAGGTGCTCGAACGCCTGACCGCCGCGAACTACCCCGTCGACACCATCGACCCCGCAGTGCTCACCGTGACGATCGAGATCGGCGACGACAGCGTCGAAGCCACCGCGAGGGCCAGGACGCTTGCGCTGATGGAACGGGTCCGTGACGCGGAGGCCAGTGCTGCAGCTGCAGGCGCGACGCTCGGCTCGCGCGAGGCGTGGGAGTCGTTTCTCGCGCGGTGAGGTCGACGCTGCGGGGGTTCCGAACTGCGCGGCCCCGCTCGCCGCGGCCTAGATGTGTGTCGAATTGAAGGATGTGTGTGTTGCAGCGCCCACATCCTTCGATACGACACACATTCACCCGCGACGGACGAACCGAGCGCCCGGATATACCGGCATAAGTCGCTGTGGTGCGCGTAGAGCGTCAGGCGACCGGCGCCGTCACGCCGGCGTGAATCAGGAAGCGGCCCAACAACTCGTCGGCGTCGGCCGCAGCCGCCGCCGCGCGCCGGCGGATGTCGGCGGCCACTGTGGCGATATCGACTCCCGACTCGCCGATTGGGCGCTTGCGTGTCGTGAAACCGATGCGCCACGCGTCGAAACATTCGGGGGTGATCTCGGGGTGGAATTGCAGGCCAAGATGTCGTCGGACGGTGAATGCCTGGACGTTGTGCTCGGTGCGGGCAATCACCTCGGCGTTGTCAGGAGGGGTGATCGTGTCGTGGTGGAACTCCATCCACGGTCCCGCAGAGACGAGTTCAGGTCGCGTGGTGTCGATTTCGGTGAAGCCGTGCTCGGGTCGGGGACTCGGCGAGACCGATCCGCCGAGGGCGCTGGCGAGAATCTGTCCGCCGAAGCACACCCCGAGGATCGGTACGTTCGCCGCGTCGGCCTGCTGCAGGAATTGTCGTTCGGGCGCGACCCAGTCCAGCTTCTCGTCGTAGACGGAGTCGGGTGAACCGGTCACGCAGATGAACGCGAGACCGGCCAGGTCGACCGAATCGAGGTCGTCGACTCCGACGATCTCGACGGTAAAGCCGCGATTCTCCATTGCGGGCAGCAGCGACCCGAGAATCGTCTTCTGCTCGTCAGGAATCACGCCGTGCACGACGGCCAGTGCTCGCTGTCCCATACGTCGAGGCTACCGTCGTCCGTCAGATCAGGAACGTGAGGTTGTGATGGCTGCGGTGTCCGTCGACGAGGCAAGAGATCTTGCGATCGATCTTCAGTTCGCCGTCCTCGCGGATGAATACGTGTCCCATCCAACCCGGGACGGTTTGCAGTGCATGCCCGTCGCGCATCTCATGCACGATGAATTGCGAACGAATCTTGACCTCGTCCGGATTATCAGTCGCGATGCGGACGAAGCCCGTGTTGACGTGTGTCGTGTAGGAGGGTGGCAGCTGCGAATAGGCAACTCCGGTGCGAAGCCAGACGATACGGTCGCCCATTCGACGGCGGTCGTCGAAAGCGATGGTGACACGCTTCTGAGGATCGCCGGCCTCGGGGTCGGGCATGTCGCGGACCGCCGGGACCCAGTACAGACACTGACGGGAATAGAGCTGGTACCACTGTTCGAAAGCGCGGCGGTCGAGTAACCAACTCTCGTGCAGGACAAGCGCCTCGTAGGCGTTGCGTTCCTCGGGCGTGAGAGGTGTGCCGACTGTGTCCCATTCGACGAGATCGTGCCGCAGCTTGGCGTAGTAGTCATCGTCGATGTAGGTCGATTCCAGACTGTCGCGCAGGATCGTGTCCAAGGCGTAGCGGACGACTGGATCGTCGACATTGCGGTGCACCTCCATCTCGGGCGCGTTCATCGGGCAACCAGCTTCGTGTCGGAGGTCATCAGCTTCTTCCAGTACCGCCAGAAGGCTCGGATCGGCAATTCGTCGGTGATCAGCCCGGTGAGATTGCCGTTGGCGTCGAGGGTTTCGGTGTCGGTGTCGATGTGACGGTTGGTGACCACCCATTCCATTTCCTCAACGCCCAAACCGACTTGGCACTCTTCGAAGTTCGCGAGGTCGTCGGGTTCCCCGAACGCGGGGAAGTCTTCTTGCAGTCGAACTCTCAGCGAGTTGATCTCGTCCGGAAGGTCGGGTGCTCGCAGACTTGTCGAGTACCAGACGATGTCGGTGTCGGCGACCGCCAACGGTTCGATCACCTGGATCTGGTTACCGATGATCAACAGATTTGGAAAGATGTTGAGATTCATCCCGGACCCGACGACGACATCGAGGGCGGCCTTGGCGGCAGCGTCGTCGAGCTTGGCGCGGACCGCGTTCGCGTACGGGTTCTGGCCGGGCATCGGGGCTGCGGAATCCCAGTAATTGTCGATCTCAGCTCGCTGATCGAGGAAGGTGTTGCCGTTGCCGAGATCGGTGACCGTTTGCTTGCCGGCGTCGGTGTCCCCGAGCGCCCACTGCATGTCGACGCCGACGCCGTATCGCTCCTTACGCATCCGCAGCAGTGATGCGTGGGAGAACCCAGGGTGATATCCGTCGGCGGAGTTGTCGTAGATGAGCTTCCAATTCCCCTTGCAGTTCAGGCGGGTCTCGCCGTGCCGCACCACCAACTCGGCGTCGGGCCAGCGGTCGAGCCACTGGTCGATGTAGTCGGTGACATTGCCGAGATGTGTTGCGAGATCGCTGATCTCTTGGTTCAGCGTCCCGAAGATGAAGCCCCGGTAGGAGTCGACGCGCAGCCGGCCGAGACCGAGTTCATCTCTGTTGAAACTTGCTCCGTAGCCCTTGTGCATCGGGACGCCGGTGAGTTTGCCGGTGTTGTTGAAGGTCCAGTTGTGATACGGGCACATGAAACTACGTGCGTTGCCCGAATCGGTGCGGCACACCGTCGCACCCCGATGAGTACAGCGGTTTATCAGCCCGTGAATCTCACCGTTTCGGTCGCGGGTGACGATGATCGGTCGCAAGCCGAGTTTTCGGCGGACAAAGTCGTTCGGTTCGGGGATCTCGCTCTCATGGGCGAGGTAGGTCCAGGTGCCGCCGTACACGCGGTTCATCTCGGTGACAAAGATCTGCGGGTCGGTGTACATCGTGCGGTGGACACGCAGATCGGTCACGAGTTCGTCGAACGGTGACACCGAGGTTTCGGTGGTGTTGGTCATTGATGACACTCCAGAGAGGTTGTGGGAGAGACGGTCTCAGTACTTGGTGAAGTACTCGCGGTGTTCCCACTCGGTGACCGCGTCGGGATTCTGTTCCCATTCCGGCTCGGCCTCGAGGAACCTTCCGATCTCGGAAGCCTTCAGTCCGAGAAGCCAGTCGACGAAAATGTTCCCGAAGGTGTCGCGGAAGAACTGGCTGCGCTTGAGCTCGTCGACCGCTTCCATGAGTGTGACAGGCAGTTTCGGGCGATCGGTTGCGCTGTAGGGGTCGGCTTCCACGGGTCCTGGATCAAGGTTGCGCTTGATTCCGTCGAGTCCGGCCGCGATCTGGCAACCCAGGTACAGATAGGGATTCGCAGTCGGTTCCCCGACGCGGTTCTCGATGTGCGACGACGGATCGCCCGGCCCGCCTTGCACACGACACATCGCGGCGCGGTTGTCGTGACCCCAGGTCGCGCGATCGGGGGCCAGCGAGTAGGGACGACGGCGTCGATACCCGTTGACACTGGGTGTGGTGAATACCGAAGCAGCGCAGGCATGTTCGAGTAGACCCGCGACAAAGCTACGGCCGATGGGCGACAGGAGGCCGTCGGACCCGGCGTCGGCGACGAACAGGTTGTTGCCCTCGACGTCGGTCAGGCTTTGGTGCAGATGCCAACCGCTCGCGCAGAATCCCGGCAGGCCGGGTGCGGTCATGAAAGTTGCGTGCAGGCCCATGCGTGCGCTGACCTGCTTGACCATGGACCGGAACAGCGTCATGGTGTCTGCGGCCTCGAGGGCGCCCTGCACGTCGAAGGTGAACTCCAACTGGCCGGGGCCGAGCTCGTCTTCCATTGTGCGCAAAGGCATGCCGAGTTCTTCGGCATACTCCGCGATTGTTCCGAGAAAGTTGTCGATGGCATCCATCTGTACCTCGGACTGATACGCGTAACCCTTGCCGATGGTTTCCACTTCCGGAGGTGCGGGCGGGCTACCGAGCGCGCCGCTGTCCTCAGGCGCCAACTTCGGGTCGACGACGCGCGTGATGTAGAACTCGACCTCCAGGCCGGCGACGAAGGTCATGCCCTCGGCGGCGAGGTCGCTGATGACGTTCTTGAGTTTGTGGCGGGCATCAAATGGTGCCGGTGTCCCGTCGTTGAAGTACATGTCGCCGAGAATCCAGCCGGTGCCCGGTGTCCAGGGCAACTCCCGAAAAGTCAGAGGGTCGGGGACGAGGACCAGGTCGGGAAAGCCTTCCATCTCGACCATGTCGAGGCTGCCGCCCTTGGTAAACGGGTTGAACGCGATGTTCTCACCGGAATCGAAATTGTATTGTGCCGAACTGAAGTCGAGGGCATTGCGCAGTGTTGAGAGAAATGTGTTGGGTAGCAGCGTCTTTCCGCGAAGCTTGCCCTGTGGGTCAGCCACGCTCACGCGAATGGTCTTGAACTCCTTTGCCTTGACGCGTGTGGCGATCGCATCAGCAGCTGCGTGTTGTTCGGGTGTCCACAGGTTGTGGCGGACGATGAAGTCGCGGGGAGATGATTCGGACATGAGAACCTCCGGGGAAACGGCAAGGACAAGGGCTGTGGGCGACTGCGATGACGTAGACGTTATGTTCGTTACGTGTCGAAGGGGTGACGTAACGAGTTAAACGTATGTAACGCGGGCCAGGGCCTCTAAACTGCGAGGTATGACGGAGTTCGCGACGCTCGAAGGAACCGTGGCACAACGGATTCGCCGTATACGGCATTCCCTTGCGCCCGGCGAGATGCGCGTGGTCGAGGCTCTGGTCGAGTCGTACCCGACCGCGGGATTGGTGCCGATCGCGCAACTCGCCGCGGAGGCCGACGTCAGCGCGCCGACCGCGTTACGACTCGTCGGTAAGCTCGGATTCGCAGGTTACGGCGCATTTCAGGAGGCGCTCCGCGCCGAGGTTCAGACTCGGTTGTTCTCTCCGGTTGCCGTTTATCCGGCGGCAGACGAGGCGGGTGAAGAGTCGATGTTGACCGCGGCGTCGACCCTCTATGGCGACGGCGTTCGCTGGACGATGACCAATCTGCCGGTCGACGAAGTGCGCGAGACGGTGACCGCGCTGGCCGACGCGTCACGACCTGTGATCGTCTCCGGCGGCCGATTCAGCTCGGTGCTCGCTACACAGCTCGCGCGCTATCTGCACATGCTGCGACCCGGAGTCCATGAGGTCGAGCCGACGTCTGGTGATCTCATGGCTTCGCTCATCGACGTCGACGAGAGGACCATCGCCGTCGTCTTCGATTTCCGCCGGTATCAGCAGTCGACTATCGACTGGGCGTTGGCGGTGACCGAGCGGGGTGCCCAGCTCGTGGTTGTCACCGACATGTACTTGTCGCCGCTCGCGTCGAGTGCGAATGCCGTCTTTCCCGTCAGCCACTCCGGCCTGGGTCCGTTCGACTCGATGGCGCACGGATTCATGCTGGTCGAGTTGCTGGTCTCGCTTGTCGCCAAGGAACTCGGCGAACCTGCCCGTGATCGGCTCGCGGAGTTCGAGCAGCTGCAATTGGCCGAGGAACAAGAACGCCGACAGACGGGTAAAGCGCGCGCGCAAGTGAAGGATGAGCCGAAGGGCTCGAGGTAGGCGGAAGCGCTACATCCGGTCCCGCGCGGCCCCGAACGCCTGTCGCGAGCATTGCACTCACGCTGATTTCATCCCGTCGTGCTGGCGCGGTGAGCCCAGGTAGGCAGCCTCGGCGTGCTACCCGCCACCACGTGCGGAAACGGCGGGTGCATCATGGGTAAATGCCTTTCGACAACACCGGCAGCGCCTCAGGCCCCACGCGGGAGAACGTCATCTTCGTGCACTGGCACGACCTCGGGCGTCATCTCGCGTGCTACGGGGCCGACGGTGTCGAGAGTCCGAACATGGATGCCTTGGCGTCAGAGGGGATCCTGTTCACCGACGCCCACGCCACCGCGCCGCTGTGCTCACCGGCTCGTGGGTCGCTTTTCACCGGCCAGTACCCGCATCACAACGGACTCGTCGGCCTCGCTCATCACGGGTTCGAGTACCGCGACGGCGTGCAGACACTGCCAGCCCTGCTGGGCGACGCCGGGTATCGGACCGTGCTGTTCGGCATGCAGCACGAGAGCTCCGATCCGCAACGACTCGGCTTCGACACCGTCGACGTCTCGGACTCCCGATGTGATCACGTGGTCGCCGAGTCGCAGCGCTGGCTGCGCAGGTATGTCGAGCGAACCGCGAATGAGCAAGCGGCCCAACCATTTCTGCTCACCGCAGGCTTCTTCGAGACCCATCGTCCCTACCCCGTCGACGAGTACAAGCATCCCGACACCTCGGGCATCGAGGTACCCGGTTTCCTCCCAGACACCGACGACGTGCGCGAAGATCTCGCCGGCCTGCACGGCAGCATCTCGAAGGCCGACGACGCGGTGGGTCGCCTCCTCGACACCGTCGCCGATCTCGGACTCGACCACAACACCTGGATCGTCTTCATCACAGACCACGGTCTGGCGTTCCCGCGAGCCAAGTCGACGCTCTATGCGGAGGGGACCGGCGTCGCGCTGATCGTGCGGCCTCCGACGGGGCGCGCGATCGAACCGCGCGTGTACGACGACCTGTTCTCGGGTGTCGACCTCACTCCGACGATTCTCGATCTCCTCGGCCTCGAGGCCCCTGCCGACGTCGACGGCGTCTCGCATGCCCCCGAGATCGTGCGCAACGCGCAGGAGCCGATACGCGGGGCGGTCTTCACGGAGAAGACCTATCACGACGCCTACGACCCGATCCGGGCGATTCGGACAAAGAAGTACAGCTATATCGAGAACTACGCGCATCGCCCGGCGTTGCTGCTCCCGCTCGACATCGCCGACAGTCCGTCTGCGCGGTCGATCGACGCGTCGGTCATCACAGCGGAGCGGCCGGCCGTCGAACTCTACGATCTCGAGCACGATCCGTGGGAGCGCACCAATCTCGCCGACGATCCGAATTACGCGCAGGTCCGCACAGAACTCGCGGCACGGTTGGCCAAGTGGCGAGCCGACACCCACGACGCGCTCCCGGACGAGCGCGCGGGGACAGCCATCGCGGACGAATTCATGACTCGCTACTTCGAGCAAGCAGTCGAGACCCCGCCCGACGAGCAGGCACTTCCGTCGCGGCGCCCGCTCGGACGTGAGCGCGATCTCACCGGCGAGATCCAGCAGGGCGAGGTCGACGACGAGGCTCGCCAATCTGCTGATGCACCCAGCGCGCAAGGCTGACACACAGACGTCGAGTTTTGTAAATAGTTTGGACCGTCGAGCGCCTAATTGCCCAGGTTGCGGGCGGTTTCGGGCTGGTTAAACTGAGCGGGTGCCGCCAGTCGACAACTACCTCGTGTGCGCCAGTCAGCGCAGCGGGAGCACCCTCCTCGTCGAGTCTCTCGCCGAGACGGGGGTCGCCGGGACTCCCGAGGAGTTCTTCCAATACTTCCCCGCGACATCACAAGCGCCGCAACCACGTGAATGGTTCGCGGACGTCGACGACCCCGAGATCATCGACGTTCTCGACGAACTCGACGACGGGGTCGTCGACGCCAGAACCTACGCACAGTGGCGCGACGCCATCTTTGCCGCGGGTCGTTCCTCGAACGGCGTGTGGGGCGGCAAACTTATGTGGAATCAGACGCCCCTGCTGATCTCGCGAACGCGGACCGGGTCGGGGTCGCTGCGCACCGCCATCCGCACGCTGTTCGGCGACGATCCGCTGTACGTGCATGTCTACCGGGAAGACGTTGTGCCACAAGCAGTGTCGATGTGGCGTGCGGTGCAGACGCGAGTGTGGCGACACGACGGCGATGCCTCCGAAGACGCGGCCGTCTACAACGCCGAAGGTATCGCCCACCTCGCGGAAATACTGCTGGCGCAGGAGAAGTCGTGGCGCGAGTGGTTCGCCGCGGAGCGCATCGAGCCCCTCGACATCGAGTTCGGTGAACTCACCAAGGACCCATCGGGCACCACAGCTCGCGTTCTCTCCGCGTTGGGTCAAGACCCGGCGCTGGCGCCCCCGCCGCCGTTAAAGCCACAGTCCAATGCCCGCTCCAAGGAGTGGGTCGAGCGGTACCGCGACGACGCGGTGCGGAACGGATACCCGCAATGACCACGCAGATCGACGCCGCAGCCGACCTCGACCACGTATCCGCATTGCGGGTGCTCGAGTCCGAGGCCGTGCACATCATTCGCGAAGTGGCGGCAGAACTCGAACGTCCGGTGCTGCTGTTTTCCGGCGGCAAGGACTCGATTGTGCTTCTCCGTTTGGCGGAGAAGGCATTTCGTCCGCATCCGCTGCCGTTTCCGATCCTGCACGTCGACACCGGACACAACTTCGACGAGGTGATCGAGTTCCGCGACCGTCGGGTCGCGCCGACCGCCGACAACCCCGACGGAATCAAACTCATCGTCGCATCGGTTCCCGACGCCATCGCGGCGGGACGCGTGGCGGAGTCGACCGATCCGTCGGGCTCGCGCAACCGACTCCAGACCCGCGTGCTCCTCGACGCGTTGGAGGAGGGACGATTCGACGCCGCGTTCGGCGGTGCCCGCCGCGACGAAGACCGCGCGCGTGCCAAGGAGCGGGTGTTCAGCTTCCGTGACGAGTTCGGCCAGTGGGACCCGCGCGCTCAACGCCCCGAACCGTGGTCGCTCTACAACGGACGTATCCGACGCGGCGAATCGGTTCGGGTGTTCCCCCTGTCGAATTGGACCGAAACCGACATCTGGCGCTATATCGAACTCGAAGGCCTCGACCTTCCGCCGATCTACTATGCGGCGGAGCGCGAGGTATTCGACCGCGACGGCATACTGCTCACCGTGTCGCCCTACTCGCAGCCGGATTCGCCCGACGATGTGAGCACCGAGTGGGTGCGCTACCGCACAGTCGGTGATCTGACGATCACCGGCGCGGTGCGATCGCGTGCGACGACGATCCCCGAGATCATCGAAGAGATCAGTGCCGCAACGGTATCCGAACGTGGTGAGACCCGCGCCGACGACCGCACGTCGTCGGCCGCCATGGAGGACCGCAAACGAGAGGGTTACTTCTGATGACCGAGACCGTGACCCGCGATCCTTCCGAGGATTCGCAGCAAAGCGAAACCCTCTTGGGGGCAAGCATTCCCACACCTCGACGACAGATTCTGCGTCTGGCGACCGCCGGCAGCGTCGACGACGGTAAGTCGACGCTCATCGGCCGTATCCTGCACGACACCGGCTCGCTGCCGACAGATCACCTCGAGGGAGTGACGTCCGACGACGGCGACGTCGATCTGGCCGCGCTCTCCGACGGTCTGCGTGCCGAGCGCGAGCAGGGCATCACCATCGACGTCGCCTACCGGTTCTTCTCCAGCCCCACGCGCAGCTACGTGCTCGCCGATACTCCCGGGCACGAGCGCTACACCCGCAACACGTTCACCGGAGCGTCGAACGCCCATGTCGCAGTGCTGCTCGTCGATGCCCGAAAAGGGTTGCTGCGCCAGACACGTCGGCATGCGCGTATCGCGACGCTGGTCGGTGTCCCGCACATCGTCGCCGCGGTCAACAAGATCGACCTCGTCGACTTCTCGGCCGAGCGATTCGCAGAGCTGGTCGCAGACCTCAACGAACTGGCCACGAATGTCGGTGCAGCGGAGATCACCGCGATCCCGGTCGCGGCGAAGCTCGGCGACAACGTGGTGAACAAGTCGGAGAACACGCCCTGGTACACGGGCCCGACACTGCTCGAATACCTGGAAGGTATTGAGCTGCACGCACCCAATCCCATTGCGCGCGAATTGCGTCTGCCCATCCAGTGGGTGTCTCGGCCGGGGCCCGACGGCAAGCGCAGTTACACCGGACGCGTGGCCGCGGGGACACTCGACGTCGGCGATCCTGTTCTGGTGCTGCCGTCGGGGTCACGTACCACGGTGACCGCACTTGACACTCTCGACCCGACTCGGCCGACGGCCGTTGCGCCGCTGTCGGTTTCGGTGCAGTTGGCCGACGACATCGACGTCGGCCGCGGCGACGTGATCGTCAGCGGAGCCGACGACGCCCACCTGCCAGTGGCAGCACGTGAACTGTCTGCGACGGTCTGCTGGCTGTCGGAGACGCCACTGCACGCGGGCGATCGTGTGGCGCTCAAGCAGGGTGCGTCGACGGTACGCGCGACGGTTCAAGCCCTCGAGCGCAAACTCGATCCGGAGACGCTGCTCGAGCAGGTCGGGCCGTCGGAGTTGGCGCTCAACGACATCGGCACGCTCACGCTGCGGACGTCGTCGGTTGTGGTTGCCGATCCGTATGCGAGCAACCGCGACACGGGCGCGTTCATCCTGATCGACGAGGCGTCGAACGACACGGTCGGTGCGGGCACGATCCTCGAACCGCGCGAGGTGATTCCGGGCAAGGCGACCCGCAACGACATCAAGTGGCACCCGAGTGCGCTGAGCCGCAACGAGCGCTGGACCAAGACCGGTCAGCGCGGAGCGACGGTGTGGCTCACCGGCTTACCTGCCTCCGGAAAGTCGACTGTTGCGGTCGCGCTCGAACGAGAACTGGTCAATCGTGCCCGCGTCGCCTACCTCGTCGACGGCGACAACATCAGGCACGGGATCTCCGACGATCTCGGCTTCTCGCCCGGAGATCGCGCCGAGAACATCAGGCGGGTAGGCCATCTCGCGCGTCTGTTCGCCGACGCCGGGGTGATCGCCATCGCGTCGATGGTCTCGCCACTGCGGTCCGACCGCGAAATCGCCCGCGAACTCCACGACGCCGCCGACCTCGACTTCATCGAGGTGCACGTGTCGACGCCGGTCGGGGAGTGCGAACGCCGCGACCCCAAGGGGCTCTACGAACGCGCACGGCGCGGAGAACTCAAGGGACTCACCGGGGTCGACGCCCCGTACGAGAAGCCCGAGAACCCCGACCTGCGCTTCGACACCACCGGCGCCGACATCGCCGAACTCGCGGGCCGCGTCGTCGACGAGCTGGTCCGCCGGGGCGTCTTGGCTGAGTGATCTCGAGAGGCTCGATCATCGGGGTTGGCTCGGTGCGGGGCTGCCGGGGTGCCGAGCCTTCGTGCAGTAACTAGGGGAGAGGTTTCTTCCGCGGGTTGTGTGCGTTTCCTCGAGACGTGTCGCGGGGAAACCTCAGCAACTCGGGGAAGGAATCCTTCCCCTACTTTCCGCGCGCCCACGACGCCGCGACGACGCCGCGCTAGTCCGTGTACCCGAAGAGCGTCTTGCCGTACCAGTCGCCGATCTTCGACAGGCCCGGTGGGACGGCGAAGAGTGAGCTCGAAATCGGTGCGATGTACTCGTTGAGCCCGTCCTGGGCGAGGTTGTTCTGGATGCGGACGAACTGCTCGTGCGCGTTCTTCTGGTACGCGATGAAGAACAGTCCTGCGGCCAGAGTTCCTGTGCGGGTGTCGATTCCGTCGGTGTAGTTGTAACCGCGACGCAGGATCTGGGCGCCGCCGTTGTTGTCGGGGTGTGCGAGTCGCACGTGCGAGAACCGGTCGACTGCGTACTTGCCGGTGTCGAGTCGTTTGTGGAAGTCGATCGTGGTGAACTCGCTGCCACCCGACAGGGGAGCGCCGTTGTCCTTGGTGCGGCCGAAGATCAACTCCTGGTTGCCGATGTCGTCGGAGTCCCATGCCTCTATGTGCATGCGGATTTTGCGCGACACCAGATACGAGCCGCCCTTCATCCACGGCTGATCGGTCTCGTCGCCGACCCACACCCATTCTTTGGCGACGCTCGGGTCCTCGGCCTTGATGTTCGCCGTTCCGTCCTTGAATCCGAACAGGTTCCGCGGTGTCACCTGCGAAGTCGACGTGGCGGATGCGCGCCCGAAACCCTCTTGGAGCCAGCGCAGCGTGACAACGGTGCGGCCGATCCGGGCAAGGTTGCGGACGGCGTGAAAAGCGACCTGTGGGTCTTCGGAGCACGCTTGCACGCAGATGTCGCCGCCGCTGATCGACGGATCGATCGTCGTGTCAACTGCCAACTGCCCCAACGGTTTCAGTGCGGCGGGCATCTTGTCGCGCAGGCCGAATCGATCGTCGAACAGAGTTGGGCCGAAGCCCACTGTGATCGTGAGTTTGTTCGGGCCGAGGTCGAAGGCCTCGCCGGTGTCCGCGGGAGGTGAACCAGGACGGGTCTCCACCGGTCCGACCGGCTTGCCCTGTGTGAGCAGGCTTGCCGCGGCGGCCCACCGTGCGAGCATCACCTCGAGCTGCTGCGTTGTCACCGAGTCGGCGACGTCGAACGCAGCGAATACGAGTGAATTCTGTTGGGGCGTAGTGATTCCCGCTTGGTGCTCGCCGTAGAAGTCGACGATTTCCGACGCGGTATCCGTCGGTTTGGGTGCGGCGGCGTAACCGATGGCGCCACCCGCAGCGCCGCCGACGACAACCCCCGCGAGGCCGGCGGCACCGAGAAATCCCCTGCGTCCCAAGCGCGGTCCACGTCCACTGCTGGACGTGTCGGCGGTCTGGTCGGATGGGGTGGCGTCATCCGGTTGCTGCGTCGGAATGTTGTCGTCGGCGGACATCACATCAGCTCGCTGCGGCGATCTTTCCGCCGGCCTGCGCCAGCGGATCCTTGACGGCGACGATGGCGGCTGCCATCTCGCGCTTCTGCTCGGCGGTCACCTGCGTGAAGTTCTTGAAGCCGCCGGGCTCGTTGGGGTCGCGGAAGGTGTCGATCAGAGAATCGACCCTGGCGAACGCGTCGGTGATGGTCTGCGTGAGCTGCGGATCGATCTCCTTCAGCGCAGGCTTGACCATGGCGAAGGCCTGCTCGGAGCCCTCGATGTTCGCCTGCATGTCGAGGATGTCGATGTGCGAGTACGCCTCTTCCTCACCGGTGAGTTTGGTCGTCGAGACCTCGTCGAGTAGATCGCCTGCGCCGTTGACGATTTCAGCGGGAGCGAAGGTGAATTCCGGCTTGTTGACGACGGTCTGGAGCAGTTCGACGTTCTTCTGCAGTTCCGCTGCGACAGGGCCCATGTTCGCGAGGTTCTTGTCCTGGTAGATCGCCTTCTCCAGAACGTGGAAGCCCTCCCACTTGTCGCCGGGACCAACTGCATCCGGGCGGGCGTCGATCGCGAAATCGAGGCTGACAGAAGCGTTGTCGGAGCAGTCCGTCGAACCGTCGGTGCAGAATGCGCCGGCGATCGGCTCGATGCGCTCGTAGTACGGGCGGGCCTTGGGATACGCGTCCCGTGCGGCCTCGAGGTTGTTGGCCTTCACGGCGTCGGTCAGCGTCCTGGTGTTCTCGACGAGGCTGTTGACCTGAGTGATCACGTAGGCCTTGTAGTCGGCGGACGCGGTCTTCAGCTTGTCCGCGACGGTTCCGGTTGCCTCCGTGGCCTTGCCGGTGACCGTGAACTGAGTCTTTTCGTTGGTGGCGCCGGGGCAGTACAGCTCGTACGTGCCGCCGTCGAGCTTGTGAGAGAACGAGACCGACGCCATGCCGGGCACGATGTTCTCGCGCTCGGCGAGAATGCGGTTGTCCTTGATCAGCTCGACCTCGTTGACCGCTGCCGCGTTCGTGTTGGTGATCTCGAAGGTGATCGGCCCGGCGTCGACCTTGTCCGGGGTGGCCTTGCAGCCCTGATCGGTGATCTCGACCTTCACGGTCTTCACATCCGACGACGAGTTCGACGAGTCGGAGCTGTCCGAACAGCCCGCGATCCCGACGACGGCGACGGCTGCCGCGCCGACGGCCACCAGTGGTCGCACCCTCATGTGGTTTTCTCCTTTGTGTGAACGGGGCCGGTCAGGGTCCCTGTCTGCAAATCCTCGTGTTCGGGCGGCGGCGTCGGACGCCTGCGTCGCACCAGAAGCAGTCCGGCCAGGATCGCGGCGACGACGGCGCATCCGGCAAGCCACAGCGGTACTACGACCGAGCGGACGTGATGTGCCGATCGTTGGTCGACGGCGTTTTGCAGTGCACCGAGTTCTGCGGCATCGGCGGTGTGCTCGGCGTCGAACGTCGCGACCTTCCCGAGCACCACGGCCGCGCCGGAATCAGGGGTGGCAGTGGCAGTCACGACGTAGTGGACATCCGCGGCCACCGGCGTATGGAACGTCGGGTCGACGCTGGTCGTCACCGTCGCGGTCACCGTGTAGATCACCGGTGCGTCGACTCCGAACGTTTGCGTGTTCAGTCCGACGGGCAGGCGCCCGTTGTTGCCCGCGGCGACCTGTGCAGGCGTGACGCGGGTGGGGGCGTCGGGAACGAGCGTGGCGATATCGAGGTTCGGTGAGGCGAGCTGTTGATAGGTCGGGTAGCTCGTCGAGCCGATCTGCGCGTTGTCTGTGGCAGCGAGCTTGGGCAGCGGCGTCGACACCGACCCGGACGTGAGCGTGCCCGTTGCCTGCGAGGCGTCGGCGGACTCGACGCGTACTGCGACGGGGTCGGGCACCCGAATGGTCTTGCCCGTCAGCACACCGGAGGTCGACGGCGTGCCGGAGACACTGACGCGCATGGTGTCCGACGGAGGCGCCGGTTCAGCCGGTGCAGCGGAGAAGACGACGACGGCTGCGATCGCGAGCACTCCGGCGAGCGCACCGCACGCCAGCCCGGCAGCTCGTCGGGGGAACGCCTTGCCCGCCGGCCAGAGCACGATGGTGCCGACGATGAGCAGATACACCGCCCAGCCGACGACCTCGATGAGCACGGGCTTCGGTTGGATTCCGAGAACGCCGGTCAGCAGCGAGGATTGGATGGAGCCGGGTTGGACGAGCCAGGTCAGGTCGACAACCTGCTGTTGCCCGACGTTGAGCCAGCCCGCCTCGTGCGCGGTGCGGAAGGCCGTCATCACGAGTCCTGCGGCGACCAGGGCGAGCAGCAGGCCGGTGACCTTGAAGAAGCGCGCGAGGTTGATATGGACGCCACCGCGATAGATGCCGTAGCCCAGCAGCACCGCTATGCCGATTCCGAGAATCGCGCCCAATGCCGACGGCACGGCGTTGTTACTGGCATTGAAGGCTGCGACCAGGAACACCGACGTCTCGAGCCCCTCGCGGAGCACCGCGAGGAAGGCCATCATGACGAACGCGATAGCCGAGCCCTCGTTCACCGCATCGGTGGCCGCGGCCTCGAGATCTCCCTTGAGGTCGCGTGCGTGCTGACGCATCCACACGATCATGTACGTGACCATCGCGACGGCGATGACGCCGATGACGGTTTCGAGGCCCTCTTGCTGGCGCTGTGGCAGGTCGCGCGAGAGCACCTCGAGACCGATCGCGACGGCGACGCAGATGGCGACGGCGACGCCGACCCCGACCCACATCCAGCGCAGGGCGTCGGTGCGGCCCTGGCGTCGCAGGAAGGCCGCGATGATGCCCACGATGAGTGCCGCCTCGAGCCCCTCGCGAAGGCCGATGATGAGGGTCGCGAACACGTATTTCTCCGGTTTGTCCGATTTGCTGCGTTTTGGCTGGTCAGCCAAGCTTTACCTACCGTAAGCGAGCTAAGGCTACGCTCTACGATGCGGGATCACCAAGGGACCAATGGCACCATGGTGAATCGATGACCACCGTTCGACGGGCACTCGCCTCGATATCCGCTCTCACCTGCGTCGCAATTCTGACGTCGGCATGCCTCGACCTCCCCTCCCTGAATCGTCCCGACATTCCCGACGGCATCCCGCCGGGTCTTGGAACGCCGGTACCGTTTGTCGACATCAACGCGCCTGGACGCACTGCTGAGCAGCTACGTGACTGGGCCCGGCCGATCTCCGACGCCACGGGTATCCCGTTCGTCGCGTTGGAGTCCTACGGCAACGCCGCCGAGATCCAACGACAGCAACATCCCGAGTGCGGAATCGGGTGGACGACCCTCGCCGGTATCGGCGGTGTCGAAAGCAAGCACGGTCAGTACCGCGGCTCGAAGATCGCGCCGAACGGCGACGTCAGCCCGCCGATCAGGGGTGTGCCACTCGACGGAACGCGGGGAAACATGGAGATCCCCGACACCGACGGAGGGAAACTCGACGGCGACGCCACTCACGACCGTGCGATGGGTCCGTTCCAGTTCATCCCGGAGACGTGGCGACGCTACGGCGTCGACGCCAATGGTGACGGCAGGGCCGATCCGGACAACATCGACGACGCCGCGCTGTCTGCTGCCCGCTACCTGTGCGTGTCCGCGGGCGGCGACATGACAACACCGCAGGGCTGGGAGAAAGCGGTCAAGGTCTACAACAATTCGATGGCCTACGTCATCGACGTGCGCGACCACGCCAACGCGTATTCGATCAACGTCCGCTACTGAACGCCGTATGAGCCTCGACGCTCCCGCCTTGCGCGCTCGATGCGTGACTGTTGACTTCACCGACTAGGCTTTGATCCCGTACCCGTCGGCTGCGCGAGGCGCCGACATGTTCACCGATAGGGGCAACACCGTGGCAATCATCGAACAGGTTGGTGCACGCGAAATCCTGGACTCGCGAGGCAACCCGACTGTCGAGGTCGAGGTCGTCCTCGACGACGGCACGTTCACTCGTGCCGCTGTGCCATCCGGCGCGTCGACGGGTGAGCACGAAGCCGTCGAACTTCGTGACGGCGGCAAGCGTTACGGCGGAAAGGGCGTCACCAAGGCTGTCGAGGGCGTGTTGAGCGAACTCGCACCCGCGGTCATCGGTATCGAGGCCGAAGAGCAGCGCCTCGTCGACCAGGCCCTGATCGACGCCGACGGCACTCCCGACAAGAGCAGGCTCGGCGCCAACGCCATTCTCGGCGTGTCGCTTGCGGTGGCCAAGGGTGCGGCAGAGTCGGCGGGACTGCCGCTGTTCCGCTACATCGGGGGCCCCAACGCCCACATCCTCCCGGTCCCGATGATGAACATCATCAACGGCGGCGAGCACGCCGACAACGGCATCGACTTCCAGGAGTTCATGATCGCTCCGATCGGCGCGCCGACCTTCAAGGAGGCGCTGCGCTGGGGCGCTGAGGTCTACCACTCGCTCAAGTCGGTGCTGCACAAGCGCGGCCTGAACACGGCACTCGGCGATGAGGGCGGCTTCGCTCCCGACCTCCCCGACACCGCGTCGGCCATCGCGGTCATCGGTGAAGCCGTCGAGGCCGCCGGCTACAACTTCGGTCGCGACATCGCGATCGCACTCGACGCCGCGGCGACCGAATTCTACAGCGACGGTGCCTACAACCTCGAGGGTAAGAAGCTCTCCAGCGACGAGATGATCAGCTACTACGAGAAGCTCGTCGACGAGTTCCCGATCGTGTCGATCGAGGACGGCCTGTCCGAGGACGACTGGGACGGCTGGGTCAAGCTGACCGACGCGCTCGGCGACAAGGTGCAGCTCGTCGGCGACGACCTGTTCGTCACCAACCCTGAGCGTCTCGAAGAGGGCATCTCCAAGGGTGCGGCAAATGCGTTGCTGGTCAAGGTCAATCAGATCGGAACGCTCACTGAGACCCTCGACGCCGTCACGCTCGCCCACAACAACGGCTACAAGACCATGATGAGCCACCGTTCGGGCGAGACCGAGGACACCACGATCGCCGACCTCGCCGTCGCATGCGGCTGCGGTCAGATCAAGTCCGGCGCACCCGCGCGCAGCGAGCGTGTCGCCAAGTACAACCAATTGCTCCGTATCGAAGAGGGCCTCGGCGACGCGGCACGCTACGCGGGAGACCTCGCCTTCCCCCGATATACGTACGGTTCGTGATTAGCTAGAGCCCATGGCACAGGGCTCAGGGCGTCGACGCACGCGTGCGTCGACGAGCGATCCCCGCTCCCGGGAGCGTGCCCGTAAGGCGCCCCGGCGCGAGCGGTCGACTTCTCGCCGTTCGCCGGTCTCGGTCATCGAGACCGGCGAACAGGAGATCTACGACGACTCGATCATCGACTTCGACGCCGAGGTTTCCGACGCACGTACCGACGACGTCCCCGACAGCGAGAGCGATTCCGGTGACGAGATCTCCGACGTGCGTCGCGAACGTGAGCGGCTGCGAGCGCAACGTCGACGACGGGCGGGATTCACCGAACGAATGGCGCAGCGACTGCACCACGTCGACGCAAAACGCGCAGTGGTGCTGTCGTTGGTCATCGGCGTCGTCGCGCTCACCTTGGCTATGCCGCTGCGTACGTACTTCTCGCAGCACACCGAGTTCTCGCAGCTCGAAGAGTCGAATGCACAGTTGCGCGACCAGGTCGCCGACTACCAGCAGAAGGTCAACGAGCAGAACGATCCCGCCTACATCGAGGCCAAGGCACGAGAACGACTCAAGTTGGTCAAGCCCGGCGAGACGCCGTTCGTCATGCTCTATCCCGATGAGGCCGCTCGAAGCGCTGAGCGTCAGCGCGAAGCGGCACATGAGGCCAACTCCTGGTACGGCAACCTGTGGCAGTCCGTATCGACCCCGCCCGGAGCCGACGCGCCGGGGTCGCACTGAGTTCGCCGCACCGAACTGGTAGCAAAGAAGCGTGAGTACATCCGACGGCAACCAATCTGCTGGCCAGCAGGTGAGCGACGACGACCTCGCCACCATCGCCACACAACTCGGCCGTGAACCGCGCGGCGTGATCGAGGTCAGTTATCGCACTCCGGACGGTGTACCCGCCGTCGTCAAGACCACCCCGCGTCTACCCGACGGCACCCCGTTTCCGACGCTCTACTACCTCACCGATCCCCGCTTGACCGCCGAGGCGAGTCGACTCGAATCGGCAGGTGTGATGAAGGAGATGACCGCACGCCTGGCCGTCGACGACGATCTCGCCGCCGCGTACCGACGTGCGCACGAGTCATTCCTCGCCGAACGTGACGCCATCGAATCGCTCGGCACCGACTTCTCCGGGGGCGGCATGCCGGATCGGGTCAAGTGCCTCCATGTCCTGATCGCGCACTCGCTCGCGAAGGGGCCGGGCGTCAATCCCCTCGGCGACGAGGCCGTGGCGCTCGCCGCCGCAAATGGCATGCGCGGCACGGCGATTCCCTCCGACTGGCCCGACGTCCCTGCAACCCCCGACGTCCCCGCAACCACAGGCGACGCGGAGCCCGACCGGTGACCGTGGTCGCCGCCGTCGACTGCGGCACCAACTCCATCCGACTTCTCGTCGCGGAAGAGGCCGCGCCTCCCGCCGGCGGCCTGCGGGATCTGCACCGCGAGATGCGGGTCGTGCGCCTCGGGCAGGGTGTCGACGCCACGGGGCAGTTCGCCGACGAGGCGATCGAGCGAACCAGGGTCGCGCTCGCCGACTACGTCGACGTGATGCGCGCGCTCGGCGTCGAACGCGTCCGTATGGTTGCCACTTCGGCCACCCGCGACGCGCGCAACCGCGACGTCTTCTTCGCGATGACTGCGGAGCTGCTCGGATGCGTCGTCGAGGGGGCGCAGGCCGAGGTGATCACCGGCGATGAGGAGGCACGGCTGTCGTTTCGTGGTGCCGTCGGCGAACTCGATCCTGACGAAGGGCCGTTTGTTGTCACCGATCTCGGTGGCGGCTCCACCGAGGTCGTGCTCGGCGATGCTGAGGGAGTGTCGGCCGCGTACTCCGCTGACGTCGGATGCGTGCGCACCACCGAGCGCGCTCTGCATTCCGACCCGCCCACCGCCGACGAGGTTCGTGGCGCCACGCAGTTCATCCACGACAGACTCGCCGTCGCATTCGACGCCGTGCCGGTCGAGCGGGCACACACCTGGGTCGGTGTCGCCGGAACACTCACCACCATCGCGGCCGTGAACGCGGGGATGGACGTCTACGACTCCGACGCAATTCACCTGTCGCGCATCGGAATCGACGACCTCGACCGCGTCTGCCACGACCTCGTCGCGATGACTCGCGACGCTCGCGCAGCGCTGGGACCGATGCATCCCGGCCGCGTCGATGTGATCGGCGGTGGCGCGCTGGTGACGCTGGAACTCGCTCGGGTCCTGTCCGAGCGCGCAGGCTTCTCCGAGCTAGTCGTCAGCGAGCACGACATCCTCGACGGCATCGCCCTGGGCTTGCTGGACTAGGTCTTCGCTGGTTGGGACGCGAAAAGCCGTGTCAGAACGCAACCTTCACCGACGCCGCGCCATCAGGTGGAGTTCGGGGAACCGATGTGTGTCGTCGGCCTGCGCGATCAACCGCCACGCTTCGTCGAAGCCTGCGTCGAACAGCATGCGCGCGAGCGCATCCGGATGCCAGCGCCAGGCAGGCGCGACGCGGTGATCGAACGCGGTGGTGTCGGCACTCAACGACGCCTGAGTGCCGATCAACACCGGTGCTCCGCTGGTCAATCGGGAGGCCCAGGCCGCAAGCACGTCGGGCAGTTCATCCGGCGGCACGTGAATGAGACTGAACCGAGCCAGAATTGCGCCGCACTCGATGTCGGCCGCAGCTCGCGCGAGCAGCGCGTCGTCGTCGATGAAGTGACACTCAGGGTGTGTACGCATCGCGATGGTGCGCATCCCGTTGCTGGGTTCGAGACCGACCGTTCGTACGCCCCACTGGACGAGATCGGCTGTGACGTGGCCGATTCCGCAGCCGACGTCGAAGACGGTCACGGATGGATCATGCTCGCGGACCTCGTCGGCAAATGCCTCGACGGCATGACGTTCGACGGCGCACTGATACGGCGTCGGAAAGGAGTCGGCGTATAGCTGCGCCAGCGCGTCGTATCCGGGCTGTTCCACCGTGCCAGTGTTACATCGGCGCCGGGGTAACTCAGTGAGTGTCGGCGGGTGCCTGCTCCGGGTTGCGTAGCCAGATGTTGTTGCAGGCCTCGCACACGTCCTCTGGGATCACGCCGCGCTGCTGCAGGAACCCGAAGATCACGCAGCCGAGGCAGAATCCGAACACCGATTCCAACAACGCCGCGACGATCAGCAGCCCGACAACGATCTGCGCGGCCAGTCCGTAGCCGAGCAGGCTCAGGACCAGCGCCGTGGTGGAGAAGGCGAGTCCGATGGCTTGTGCGAAGCGCTTGGGTGGTCCGGGGACGAGCTTGCTCTTACGCCAGATCTTGGGGGCGATGACCCGCACGGAGAGTTGCCCGAACGGCGACAGCTTGGGGCCTGCCATCACGCGCAGCAGGAATCCGAGGGCAAGCAACGCGTAGACGATGGGGTGATTCACCACGATGGCGACGATCGCCAGGATGACGACCAGCCCTGCCGTCGACCGCGCGGCGTACTCGTTGACCGGGTTGGGGAAGGTGAGGATGGCTGGTGCGGACACGGGACTCCCAGGCAGATGCGGCTAGCGAAACACCACAACTTTACGGTGCACCCGATCTCGGCTGCCAACGTTGCCGTCACGGTGATCGGAACCCCGCTGACCTGCGCGGATTGATCCGCAGACACAACAGCGGGGCCTGATCGGATCAGGCCCCGCTGTGACAGTGCGACGAACTAGGCGCGGTGATGCTCTTCGGATGCGTCCTTGCGGTCGGTCTCGATGGCTCGGATCGCCGTCTCGGTGGCGTCGGCATCGTCGATCGCGTCGACCAACTCCGCGTCGACCACCTCGCGATGGTCGTCGGCCTTGGCCTTTCGAGCCGCATCACGCATCTCGAAACCGTCGGTGACGATGTCGCCTACTTCGCGCGCGACGTCGGCGACCGCCGTCGTGATGATCGTCGCGATCCGTCCGACGTGCGTTGCGGTGGATTCGACGATCTCCTGGACGAAGTCCTTGTTTCGTTCGTAGCGATCGATCATGGGCGTCAGGCTACTCCGGCCGACTTCTCTCGCTCGACGATGACGGTGAGATCGTTGTCATCGGAGGTCATGAAGTTGGGCAGCGAGAGCTTCGCGATCTTCGACCACGTCGACGTCAACTGCTGATGCAGCGGGCCGGTGTTGTACGGCAGGCCGTACTTCTCGCAGATCGCCTGGACATCCTCGGAGATCGTGGGGTAGCGGCTCGCGGGAATGTCGGGGAAGAGGTGGTGCTCGATCTGGTGCGAGAGGTTGCCGCTCATGATGTGGAACAGGCTGCTCCCGGTGATGTTCGCCGAGCCGAGCATCTGTCGCAGGTACCACTGGCCGCGCGTCTCGTCCTTGCATTCTTCGGCGGTGAATGTCTGTGCGCCGGTGGGGAAGTGGCCGCAGAAGATGATCGAGTACGCCCACAGGTTGCGCACCAGGTTGGCACTGGCATTGCCCAGCAGCGTCGGCAGGAAGAACGGACCCGACAGCGCCGGGAACACGATGTAGTCCTTGAGAACCTGCCGGCTCGCCTTGCGCCACATGCCCTTGACCAGGCCCTTGACGTCGGTCCACTTGCGCTTGCCCGCCACGATGTTCTCGGCCTCGAGGTCGTGGAGCATCACGCCCCACTCGAACAGCAACATCAGCGCCGTCGCGTACCCGAGATTGCCCAGGTAGTAGGGGTTCCACTTCTGGTCGCGCGCCATTCGGAGGATGCCGTAGCCGATGTCACGGTCCTCGCCGATGATGTTGGTGAACGTGTGGTGCACGTAGTTGTGGCTGTGGCGCCACTGCTCGGCGGGGCACACGGTGTCCCACTCGAACTCGCGCGAGTTGTAGGTGTCTTCGCGCATCCAGTCGTACTGGCCGTGCATGACGTTGTGCCCGATCTCCATGTTGTCGAGGATCTTGGACACGCTCAGCGCGCCGACGCCTGCGATCCACGCGGGCGGGAACCAGCCGAAGAACAGCAGGCCGCGGCCGGCGATCTCGAAACCACGCTGCGCGCGGATGATCGAGTACAGGTATTCGCGGTCCTTCGTGCCGAGGTCGGCGACGACCCGCGCGCGCACCTCGTCGAGGTCGCGACCGAGCGCTTCGACCTGCTCGTAGCTCAGGTGAAGGGTGTTGGGGTCCGACGACCCGCGCAGGGCGGGCGGGACGTTGGTGTGTTCGGACGGGGTGATGGTGGTGACAGTCATTGTTAAACCTCGATTTCCACGTCGCCGACAGGTGCGTTGATGCAGAGCTGGATCTGCTTGTCGGCTTCGCTGTCGATGTCGCCGGTCAGCACGTTGCGGGTGCAGCCGGATTTCTTTACTGCGGTGCAGGAGAAGCAGATTCCCATTCGGCAGCCCGACTTGGGAGACAGTCCTGCAGATTCCGCCTGATCGAGAATGGTGCGGCCGTCGTTGGCTGCGACCTTGCCGGACGTCGTGAATGCGACGTCGCCGGAGATCGGTTCGTCGGGATCGATGATCGCCGCCGGAGCCGGGCGGAAGGATTCACTGTGCACTCGTGCGGTGGGGTGGGCGTCGGCGAGATGGTCGATAACAGCATCCATCAGCGTCGACGGCCCGCAGACGAAGACGTCAGCGTCGTCGAGAGCGATGTCGTCGAGATGCCCCGTCGTGAAGTGTCCTGCCTCGAGGTCTCCGTGGGCTCCGCGGGTGTACCGCAGGCGCACGTCGACGTTCGAGTGCGCGGCCGCGAGCGCATTGAGCTCGGTGGCGTATGCGACGTCGTCGGGCGTCCGTGCGTAGTGAATGAACGTGATGGGTCCGCTGTGCGCTGAGGCTACAAGTGTTCTCAACATCGACAGGGTCGGCGTGACGCCGCTGCCGCCGCTGATGAACACGACCGGGCCCGCCGGGCTCCGGGGTAGCACGAAGTCGCCGTCGGCTTGTTCGAGGCCGTAGACGTCGCCGACTCTCGCATTGTCGCGAAGGTAGGTCGAGACGAACCCGTCGTCGTGGGCGGTGATGGTCAACTCGATGACGTCGGAGTGTCCCTGTGCGTTGGCAGGGGAGAAGCAGCGGACGTGTCTGACGCCGTCGATAACCACCTTGAGCTGGATGAACTGCCCCGCGCGGTGGCCGCGCCACTGCCTGGTCGGTGCCAAGGTGATGCGGACGGTTCGCGAGGTCGGACGTGTCACGTCGACGACCTTTGCGCGCAGATCGCGCCAGGTGATCATGGGGTCGAGCAGTTCGAGGTACCGGTCGACCGGATGCGGCGAGAGCCCTGCTTCGACGACCGATCCGATCATCTCGGGAAGACGGATACTCATGGTGTGCTCCGTTCGGAAGCGGTGATTCGTGTGGCTGTCACAGCCATTCAGTGAACGACTGTGCTCTGAATAGTGTTGCACGAGTTATCTCGGATGTGCACCCCGAATCGGATCTGCAAGCCAGCTCTCTCAGTGATCTTGAGATGAGCCACATCACTCCGTTTTGTCTCAAGTGATTGACATCACGACGTTTGTCTCTGAATATGAACTCATATTCAGTTCAACCTGCTGAAGCCGAATGAGGAGTAATCGATGACATCAGAAGTGGTTGCCCAGGGCGACGAGGTCGCGCAGGGAAGGAGGCGAGCGCATCGGAAGTTGCTTGCCGCAGGGCTCGTCGGCAGTTCGATCGAGTGGTACGACTTCTTCCTCTACGGGACTGCTGCGGCACTGGTGTTCCCGCATATCTTCTTCCCGGACTCGTCGCCGCTGATGGGGACACTGCTGTCGTTCAGCACCTTCTGGGCAGGCTTCGTCGCGCGCCCGATCGGCGGGATCGTGGCGGGCCACTACGGCGACAAGTTCGGGCGAAAGCCCGTCGTGGTGGTGTGCTTGTTCGTGATGGGCTTGGCGACATTCCTGATCGGGTGCCTGCCGACCGCTGGAACGATCGGAGTCGCGGCGCCGATCCTGTTGGTCTCGTTGCGATTCCTGCAGGGGCTGGCATGTGGCGGGCAATGGGGCGGAATCGTGCTGTTGCTGACGGAATCTGCAAGCCCCAAGCGGCGCGGTTTCGCGGGCACCTTCGGTCAAATGGGTGTGGCATGCGGTGTCCTGCTGGGCAATCTGATCTTCCTGGGATCGAGTTCTGCGGTGTCGAATTCGGCGTTCCTCGAATGGGGTTGGCGTATTCCGTTCCTGCTCAGCGTCGTGCTGTTCCCGGTGGTCTACTTCATCCAGACGCGTGTCGAGGACAGTGACGAGTTCAAGGAGCTGGAACAGGAAGTCGCTGAGGGTAGGCAGGAAATCGTGCAGGCGCCGCTGGTCGAGGCTGTCAAGAAGCACTGGCGGACGATCTTGCTGGGTTGCGGGCTGCTCGCGGCTACCAACTCCATCTTCTACATCTCGATTGCGGGCGTATTGAGCTATGCGACAGCCGAACTCGGCATGGATCGCGACCAATTGCTGATCGGGTCCATGCTCAGTTGCCTCGTCTCGCTCCCGGTCACGATCTGGGCGGGTTCGTTGTCGGACAGGATCGGACGCCGACCGCTCATCATCATCGGTGGCCTCGGGATTCTGCTGTGGGCGTTCCCGTACTTCATGCTCGTCAACACGGCGTCGTTGCCGATGTTCATGATCGCGGTCTCGGTGGCCGCTGTGTTCCAGTCGATGACCTACGGGCCTGTCGCCGCGTACATGGGTGAACTGTTCGAACCGCACGTCCGGTACTCCGGCGCCTCGCTGGCCTACCAGCTCGCCGCCATCCTGATCAGCGGATCGACGCCGTTCATCATGACCTGGCTGATCTCGGCTACCGGAACCACGACGTTGGTCGCCGCTTTCGTCGCGGTGATGGGGCTGATCACCTGTGCGTCGGCATGGCGTTTGCGGGAGACGAATCCCGCGTCGGTTCGAGAGGATCCGAACGCGGTGCCCGGTCTCGCCGCCACGAACTGACTCACGACGACAGAGCTGCCCACCTTTGTGAGGTGGGCAGCTCTGTTGTTGGGGACGTGTCGTGTGTTACAAATTGAATATGACCTCAAGTTCAACTGTGCGATCCAGTTCAACTACGCGATCAGCCGTACTCGTCGACTTCGGGGGAGTGGTGACCACCAGCGTGCTCGACGCATTCCGCGGCTTCGGCACCGAGATCGGTGACCGCGACCTGCCACTGCATCTGCTCGGACACGACGAGCAATCGCGCACGTTGCTCGCCGATCATGAAGCAGGTCGGATCGACGCCGAGACCTTCGATGTGGGTTTCGCCGCCCGGCTCGGGGCACATGGCGTGACTGTGTCCTCCGAAGGGCTCTCCGCGAGAATGCAGCATCGACTCGAGCGTGACGACGAGACGGTCGCGATGCTGAGCAGGCTGCGCGCTGCATCGGTTCCGGTTGCCCTGGTGTCCAACGCATTCGGACGAGATACCTATGCGGGCTTCGAGTTGAGTGAGCTCGCGGATGTCGTTGTCATCTCGTCAGAGGTCGGGATACGCAAGCCGTCGCGGCGGATCTTCGAGATAGCGTGCGAAAGGCTCGGAGTGGCCCCGCACGAATCGGTGATGATCGACGACCTCCAACAGAACCTCGACGGTGCGGCGAAGCTCGGGATCGCGGGGGTCCTCCATACCGACGGCGCTGACACCGCGAGGCAACTGAGCGAGACGTTCGGGCTGCCCGCAACCGCATGAGTTCTTTGTAGGCAGCCAACTGTGTCGAGGTCGGACCGTGATGTCGGCACCGCAGATGTCCACCGCGTGGACGCATGATCGAAATCCGAGGAGATGCACTGTGAACACCTCAACGACGACCACCTCGCCGACACCAGCAGTCGACGACCCGCTCGAGAGCGCGTTGGCCGAGGTCGGCCGCGTCCAACAGGCGCACTGGCCCGTCGACGTCCCGCGGACCGTGGAATCCTCGGTCGACGCGCAGGGCATCGTCGGTTACCTGCGGCACTGGGCACGCGAGACTCCCGCTGCGGTCGCGATCGCCTTCTATGGACGCGAGATCACCTATGCCGAATACGACGCACTATCCGACAGCGTCGCCGGCTGGCTTCGCGCCCAGGGGATCGGCGTCGGCGACAGCGTTGGCCTGTACCTGGGCAACTGTCCGCAGTTCCACATCACGATGCTCGCGATCCTCAAACTGGGTGCCGTCCATGTGCCCGTGAATCCGATGCTGCGCGAGCACGAACTCGCTCATGAACTCGCCGACGCCGAGGTGAGTGTGGTGCTGACCCAACCCGCGCTCGCCGGCCTCGTCGAGGCGGTTCGCGATCGCACTCAGGTGCGCGTCGTCGCGACGACGGATCCCTCCGACATGCTGCTCGCGGACAGTCCCGACGCGCCGTTCGAGCGCACCGGGCAGGAGACGGACTGGGCTCGGATCGTCGCAACGCCTGCGCCCACCGACTTCCCGGAGATCGACCCCGATCGTCTTGCCGCGCTGAACTATACGGGCGGGACGACCGGAATGCCCAAGGGCTGTCAGCACACTCAGGCGCACATGCTCTACACCGCCGTGACGGCGACTGCGGCCCATGGTCGTCGGGTCGGGGCCGTGCATGGCGCGTCGCTGGTCTTCATGCCGGTGTTCTGGATCGCCGGGGAGGACACCGGCATCCTGGTCCCGCTGGTGAACGGCGACACCGTCGTCTTGCTGACGAGATGGGACGCGCGTGTCGTACTCGACAGCATCGAGAACTATCGCGTGGATTCGATGATCGGCACCGTCGACAACTACATCGAATTGATGGAGCGCGAAGACTTTTCGACGCACGACCTCACATCGTTGACCAACCCGCTCGCGGTGTCGTTTGTGTCCAAACTCGACCCGACGGTCCGGGCTCGCTGGCGCGAGGCCACCGGGAACACGTTGCGCGAAGGCAGCTACGGGATGACCGAAACGCACACCGCGGACACCATCACGCTCGGCTATTCCGCCGACGACTACGACCTGTTGGGCGACCCGGTGTTCTGCGGCGTGCCCGTTCCCGGAACCGACATCCTGATCGTCGACGCCGATGGCAATCCGGTTCCGCTCGGAAGCGAGGGTCAGATCATCGTGCGTAGTCCGTCGGTGATGCTGGGCTACCACCGCAATCCCGAGGCGACTGCCGACGCGTTGCGTGACGGTTGGCTGCAGACAGGCGATTTCGGCAAGTTCAGTGACCGCGGAGCGCTGCACTACCTGGCGCGCAACAAAGAGATGATCAAGACCAACGGCATGAGCGTCTTCCCCTCCGAGGTCGAGTCGCTGCTGATGCTTCATCCGGCCGTCGACAAGGCTGCGGTGGTACCCAAACCTGATCGACGACGAGGTCAGATCGCCTTCGCATTCGTGCAACTACGCGACGGAGAGAAGCTCACGGCCGACGAGGTCGTCGCATGGGCTCGACAGAACATGGCAGGCTACAAGGTGCCCGAGGTCGAGATCATCGAACAACTTCCGATGACCGCGACGGGCAAGGTCCGCAAGGGCGATCTCTTCGCGAAGGTTGGCAAAGCATGAGTTCAGCAACCGTCCTCGTGGCGAACCGCGGGGAGATCGCACTCCGCATCATCCGCACCGCGCGGGAAACCGGGCATCGCGTCGTCGCGGTGTATGCCGCCGACGATGCGCAGTCACCACACGTCAGTGCCGCCGACGAGGCCGTCGCGCTCGAGGGCGTCGGAGCGCAGGCGTACCTCGACGTCGACGCGATCATCGACGCCGCACAGCGCACCGGGGCAACGTTTATTCATCCTGGATACGGATTCCTCAGCGAGGAGCCACGTTTGGCGCGTGCCTGCGCTGCCGCAGGGCTACGGTTCGTCGGTCCGTCGGCGGAGGCTCTCGAGACGTTCGGCGACAAGGCGTCGGCCAGACGAGCAGCGATCGCCGCAGATGTACCCGTACTCGACGCCACCGAGAGCGGTGTCGACGAGACGCAGGTTGCCCAACTGCTTGCAGCACACCCGTCGGGCGTGATGATCAAAGCGGTTGCAGGCGGTGGCGGTCGAGGCATGCGCGAGGTCACCTCTCCCGACCAGATCGCCGACGCGATGAAGGCATGTGCCGCAGAGGCACAGGCAGGATTCGGCAACGCGGACCTGTTCGCCGAGGAACTCTGCGGTTCGGCGCGGCACATCGAGGTGCAGATCATCTCGGCGGAGTCCGCCTCGGGGACAGGAGCTTCGGGAACTGGGGCGTCAGGAACAACAGCACTCGCGCTCGGTGATCGCGACTGCAGTGTGCAGCGCAGGCATCAGAAGCTCATCGAGATCGCACCGGCACAACACCTCTCCGACGACATGCGTGCCGGGTTGCACGCATGCGCGGCTCGGCTGTGTGCCGCCAACGGATATCGCGGTCTGGCGACTGTCGAGTTTCTCGTCGCGGGAGACCGATTCGTCTTCCTCGAGGTCAATCCGCGAATTCAGGTGGAGCACACCATCACCGAGGAGGTGACCGGCTGCGACCTCGTCGAGATCGGGTTGGCCATCGCCGCAGACCGGCGCTTCGGAGAGCTTGGGCTACCCGCGGGCATCACCTCCGACGGTGAATCCGTGACCGGAACGCCCGTTGATGCCGCTGGTGTCGCGATCCAGGCTCGCGTGAACATGGAGACGACAACCGCAGACGGCACAACGGTGCCGCAATCGGGCACCTTGCGATCGTTCTCCGCGCCAACCGGTCCCGGGGTGCGGGTGGACACGTTCGGGCGGCCGGGTCTCACGACGAGCCCGCGCTACGACTCGTTGCTCGCCAAGGTGATCGGCCACACCGCGCGGGGCGACTTCACCATCGCGACGCGCAAAACGGCCGACGCGTTGGCCGAATTCGTCATCGACGGCGTCGCGACCAACGTCGGTCTGCTGCGCGCGATACTCAGCGACAAGGCATTCGGCGCAGGCTCGGTCACGACGGGCTATCTGGGCGAGCACATCGACGAACTCGTCGCGCGCGCAACCGACTTCGACGCTGCAGGCGCGGTTGAACCGACAGCCGACGACGCCGCGTCGCCGGATGCCAGTGTCGAGCTCGCCGACGGTGAGGACGTGCTGGTGGCACCGATGTCGGGTGTCGTCGTCGAGGTGGCCGAGGCGGGCGTCGCAGCGGCGCCCGGGACGGCACTCGTCGTGCTGGAAGCGATGAAGATGCAGCACACCGTGACCATGCCCGCAGCGGCAACACTGATCCGGGCGCTGGTCGATCCGGGTCAGGCCGTAGCAACGGGTCAGCCGCTGGCTGTCGTCGGAGCTGCTGGCGGTGATGCGGATGTGGAGACTCGTGCCGAGATCGACCCGGACCACATCCGGCCCGATCTCGCCGAGATCAACGCGCGACACGAGGTGACGCTCGACGCCGCGCGCCCGGGCGCGGTTGCCAAGCGTCACCGAATTTGTCGACGCACCGCTCGGGAGAACATCACCGACCTTGTCGACGAGGGCAGCTTCATCGAGTACGGGGCGCTGGCACTCGCCGCCCAGCGCACGCGCCGCACCGAAGAAGACCTCGTTGCGAACACCCCCGCAGACGGGCTGGTTGGCGGCGTCGCGACGATCGGTGCCGACCGGTTCGGTGCCAAAGCTGCTGAAGCTGTGGTGATTTCGTACGACTACACGGTGCTGGCGGGCACGCAGGGGTTGCGTAACCACGCCAAGACCGATCGCCTGATCGAATTGGCCAAGCGAAAGAATGTTCCACTCGTGCTCTTCGCCGAGGGCGGTGGAGGCCGGCCGGGCGACACCGATGCCAACGGCGCGGCGGGCCTGGAGCTCAACACGTTTCGCGAGATGGCCTCGCTGCGCGGCCGAGTGCCGACGGTCGCAGTTGTCTCGGGGCGGTGTTTCGCGGGCAACGCCGCGCTCGCCGGAGCGTGCGACGTTCTCATCGCCACACCCGAAGCCAACATCGGCATGGGTGGTCCGGCAATGGTCGAAGGCGGCGGTCTCGGCGTCTTCCGTCCCGAGGACATCGGTCCGGTCGATCTCCAGCGTCGCAACGGCGTCGTGCATATCGCGGCGCGTGACGAGGCAGACGCCGTCGATCTGGCACGGCGATACCTGGCGTACTTCCAGGGCGACGTCGTCGACTGGGAGGCGCCGGACACCAGGCTCTCCAGGCATGTGGTCCCCGAGAATCGACTGCGCGCCTACGACGTTCGCGAGGCGATCGACTCCATTGCGGATCCCTTCTCGACGCTCGAGGTGCGGGCCGATTACGGCATGGGAGTCGTCACCGCGCTGATCCGAGTCGAAGGCGTGGCATATGGAGTGCTCGCGAACTCGACTGCGCACCTCGGAGGCGCGATCGACGCGGAGGCCGCGGACAAGGCTGCCGACTTCCTGGAAATGTGCGAAGCGCACAGGCTCCCGGTGGTGACCCTGTGCGATACACCGGGATTCATGGTGGGGCCGGAGTCCGAGGAGCATGCGACCGTGCGGCGGTTCTCGCGGTTGTTCGTCGCGGGTGCGCGGCTGACGGTGCCGTTGGGAACGATCATCCTGCGCAAGGGCTACGGGCTCGGGGCGATGGCGATGGCGGGCGGTTCATTCCACGCACCGCAGTTCACCGTCGCGTGGCCGACCGGCGAGATCGGTCCGATGGGACTGGAGGGCTCGGTGCGGCTGGGTTTCCGAAAGGAACTCGAGGCGGTCGACGATCCCGCCGAGCGGGACGCGTTGTTCGCCGAGTTGGTGGCGAAGGCGTACGAACACGGCAAGGCGCTGCACTCGGCCACGACCTTCGAACTCGACGACGTGATCGACCCCGCCGACTCACGCGCCTGGATTCGTCAGCTCGGTCGTCAGCGACACCAGTAAGAGCGACACCAGTAAGTGCGACACCAGTAATAGCGACACAACTACAACAGCACCAGAAAGCCCAGAGCGGGGGAGGAAATTTCCTCCCCCGCGCTGGGTTTCGTTCCAGCGGGTACTAGCGGATCTGCAACACGAGCTTGCCCGTGTTGGCGCCCGAGAACAGCATGGCGAGCGTGTCGCCGAACGCGGTGATGTCGCCCTTCTCGACCTGCTCGGCCGCGGTGATCTGACCCGACCGAATCCAGGCCTGCAATGCGGCCTGGGCCTCCGGGTAGCGACGCCGGTAGTCGAAGATGATGAATCCCGCCATCGATGCACGGTTGATCAACAGCGACAGGTAGCGCGACGGTCCGGGCGGTGGCGTCGTGGCGTTGTACCCCGAGATGGCTCCGCAGATCGCCACGCGCGCGTGCGTACGCAACTGTGCCAGAGCCGAATTGAGAATATCGCCGCCGACATTGTCGAAGTACACGTCGATGCCCTCAGGGGCGGCCGCACGCAGCGGCCTGCCGATGGAACCCTGCTTGTAGTCGATGGCAGCGTCGAATCCGAGTTCGTCGGTCAGCCATGAGCACTTGCGCTCGCCACCGGCCACCCCGATCACCTTGCAGCCCATCACCTTCGCGATCTGCCCGGCGACGCTGCCGACAGCGCCCGCCGCGCCCGAGATCAGTACCGTGTCACCCGGCTTCATCTTGGCGACGTCGATCAGGCCGAAATACGCTGTCATACCGGGAAATCCGAGCGCGCCGAGCCAGGTCGGTGCGGGCGCGAGATCGGTGTCGACCACCGTGATGTCCCGACCGTCGGAGACGGCGTACTCCTGCGCACCGAAAGGCCCGGACACCACGGTGCCCACCGGGTACGTGTCATTCTCCGATGCGACGACGGTGCCGACGGCGTGTGCGCGCATCACCTCTCCGATGCCCACCGGAGGGATGTACGACGGAACGTCGTCGAGCCAACCGCGCATGGCGGGATCGACCGAGACATAGTCGACGGCGACAAGGAACTCGCCCGCCGCCGGTTGTGGGATCGGTTCCTCGGTGACGGTGAAAGTGTTCTCGTCGATCTCACCGGTGGGTCGGGCCGCGAGTCTGACCTGACGGTTGACGGAGCTCATGCGGTGGTCCTCCTCAGGGCCGTGCGATCGATGTTGCGTTTGAGGATCTTTCCGGTCGATCCCTTGGGGAGCTCGTCGACGAACAAGACCATGCGGGGAATCTTGTAGGCGGACAGACGCTCTCGGCACCACGACTCGATGTCGTCGTGAGTGGTCGTTGCTCCCGCCGTCAGTACGACGACCGCCGCGACTTCTTCGCCGTAGTGGCTGTCGGGTACGCCGACGACTGCGGCTTCGACCACATCGGGATGCTGATAGAGGATCTCTTCCACCTCGCCGGGATAGACGTTGTAGCCACCACGGATGATCAGATCCTTGACGCGGTCGACGATCCGCAGATCGCCGTCGACATCCATCTCGCCGAGATCGCCTGTGCGGAACCACCCGTCGTGCGACAGTGCCGCGGCGGTCGCCTCCTCATTGCGCCAGTAACCCTTGAACACCATGTCGCCCGCGATGAACACCTCACCGACGACGCCCGGTGCGCACACGGCCCCGTCGGCGTCACGTACCTCGACGCGCATCCGCGGAACCACGGCGCCGATGCTGCCTATCTTTCCGCCGCGGTCGATGTCGTTGAACGTCGCCATCGCGGTGGTCTCGGTCAGCCCGTAACCCTCGAGCAGGGTGCACCCGAAGCGCTCCTCGAAGGCGCGTGCGATCTCCCCGGGAAGCGACGCTCCGCCGGAGACGGCAACGCGCAGATGTGCAAACCCTTCGGCGTCCGCTTCCGTTGCCTCGTGCAGCATCGCGTTCCACATGGTCGGGACGCCGCACAGCACCGTCAGCCGATCGCGGGCGAGCATGTCGATCATTCCGCGCGGTGTGAAACGACTCAGCAGCGACATCGATGCGCCCGTGGTGAAGGCCGCCATCATCACCGACGCCTGACCGAAGACGTGGAACAGCGGCAGTCCGGTGCCCAGCCTGTCGTCTGCGGTACCCCGGCTGACCTCGCCTGCCACCTCTCCGGCCGACAGCAGGTTCTTGACGGTCAGTTCGGCGCCTTTGGGCTTCCCGGTGGTGCCAGAGGTGTAGAGCAGGGCGGCGGTCTCGTCGGGTGCACGGTCGACGGCGGCCTCGAGCGGTGTCGCGGTCACGTTGCCGGGACGCAGCGCCGAGGCGTCGAGTTGCCAGGAGGGAACACCGGCCTGGACTGCCGCGTCGGCGACTGCTGGGCCGAGCGTGACGTGCCCGATGGCCAGTGACGCCTCGGAGTTGCTCAGGAAGTAGCCGACCTCGGCGGCCGTGGACATCGTGTTGACGGTGATCACGGTGGCGCCGAGTGCCTGAATGCCCATGTAGGCAATCGCGAACTCGGGGACCGACGGTGCCGCGAGCAGCACACGCTCTCCGCGTCGGATGCCCGCATCACGCAGCGCCCCGGCATAGGCCAACGCCGCGTCGTAGAACTCGCCGTAGGTCAGTGACGTCGAGTCACCGAGAAGAGCGGTCGCATCGGGCCGTGTCGTCGCGTGACGCACGACGGGATCGATGAGATTGACCATGGGAGTTGCCTTTCAGATCAAAGTGGGTGGACACGTCGTTGTGCACGTCAGGACGCGGCGACGACCCGGGCGATCGACTCGGCGACCATCACCGGCTTGTCGGAGCCCTCGCGCTCCATGACCTGCGACGTCACCACCTGGATGCCGCCGGAGACCTCGTCGGCGGACACGACGGTGACGCGCATACGCACGCGCGACCCGACCGGCACGGGAGCGGGGAAGCGGACCTTGTTGTAGCCGTAGTTGAGGCTGTGTGCGAAACCGTCGAATCTGATCAGCTGGCTCGACAGGTGAGGCCCGAGGGACAGGGTGAGCAGGCCGTGCGCGATCGTCCCGCCGAGATCGCTGGCGGCAGCGCGCTCGGTGTCGAGGTGGATCCACTGGTGGTCGTCGGTGGCGTCGGCGAAGGCATTCACCCGGTCCTGCTCGACGGCGTACCACGGCGTCGGCCCGAGTTCGGTTCCGACCAGCTCGGCGAGATCGGCGGCCGTGGTCGGGCGGACGGGCTGTGTTGCTGTGGTCAAGGTTCCTCCTGTGATCAGATCGCCGCGGGGCGATGTTGAATCTGAAATCACCTTCAACTATAGATGGTTTTCGAGACTGCGATCACGTTATGGGTCGGTTTGTGAGGGGGCGCTCTGCCTCGCGAGCGGATTCTCAACGACGCCGTCGACGACGCCCCGCGGGTGCGTCGACCTGATCACCATCGAAAGGATCTCTGCGCCATGACATCTCACGACCTCACCGGACGGACGGCACTGGTGTCGGGTGCCTCGCGCGGTATCGGCCTCGCCGCCGCGGCTGCGCTGGCCGACGCGGGCGCCAACGTGGTCGTCACCTCGCGCAAGCAGGAGTCGGCCGACGCCGCGGCGGCTCAGATCGGACCTCGCGCACTCGGCGTCGCGGCCCACGCTGTCGACGAGGACGCCGCGCAACGCTGCGTCGAACTCACGCTGGAGCGGTTCGGCAGCATCGACATCCTGGTGAACAACGCCGGGACCAACCCTGCCGCCGGCCCGCTCATCGCCCAGGACCACGCACGATTCGCCAAGACCGTCGACGTGAACCTCTGGGCGCCCCTGCTGTGGACGAAGCTCGCCGTACAGGCGTGGATGGGTGAGCACGGGGGATCGGTCATCAACACCGCGTCGATCGGCGGGATGGTCCATGAGGCGAACATCGGCGTGTACAACACCACGAAATCGGCGTTGATCTACCTCACCGAGCAACTGTCCCTCGAGTTGTCTCCGCGCATCCGGGTGAACGGCGTCGCACCCGGCGTCGTCCGCACCAAGCTCGCCGAGGCGCTGTGGCGAGAGCACGAGCCGCAGGTTGCCGCTGCCACGCCGCTCGGCCGCATCGGCGAGCCCGAGGACATCGCGTCGGCCATCGTCTTTCTCGCCTCCGACGCGTCGTCGTGGATGACCGGCGAGGTGATGGTGATCGACGGCGGCCAACGACTCGGCGACGCCTCGCAGTACCGCTAGTCCGCCCGCGGCACGACCGAACATCAACACTCACAACCACATTCAATTCCAGCACCGTCGAAGAACCCAGTACCGAACAACGGAGGAAACACCATGACCCAGAAGGTAGCGATCGTCACCGGAGCAGCGCGCGGAATCGGCGCCGCAATCGCGAAAAGGCTTGCCGACGACGGACTTGCCGTCGCGGTGCTCGATCTCGTCGCCGCAGCATGCGCCGACACCGTGGCCGCCATCACCGCGGGCGGAGGCAAGGCGATCGCCGTGGGTGCCGACGTCTCCGACGAGGCATCGGTCAACGCCGCTGTCGAGAAGGTTGTCGCTGAGCTCGGTGCTCCGACGGTCGTCGTCAACAATGCGGGCGTGCTGCGCGACAACCTCCTGTTCAAGATGAGCGTCGACGACTGGGACACCGTCATGGCGGTGCATCTGCGCGGCGCCTTCAACGTCAGCAAGGCCGCGCAGAAGCACATGGTCGACGCCGGCTGGGGTCGGATCGTGAATCTGTCGAGCACCTCGGCGCTCGGTAATCGTGGTCAGGCCAACTACTCCGCGGCCAAGGCGGGCATGCAGGGCTTCACCAAGACACTCGCGATCGAGTTGGGCAAGTTCGGTGTCACGGCCAACGCCATCGCGCCGGGATTCATCGAGACGGACATGACCGCGGCGACCGCCGCGCGGATGGGCGTCGACTTCGACGAGCTCAAGAAGGCCAGTGCCGCAGCGATTCCCGTTGCACGAACCGGAAAGCCGGAGGACATCGCCCACACTGCTTCGTTCTTCGTGTCCGAGGGCGCAGGATTCGTCTCCGGCCAGGTCGTCTACGTGGCCGGGGGACCGAAGGACTGACGGTACGCGCCTCCCCGCTGAATCCCACCGCTACCCGAAAGGATCGATGCCCAGTGCTCACGGATGCTCCAGCGTCGGTATCTGACGACATCACCGCCGACCTCGACGCGCGCGTGACCCGGCTGCTCGCCACCCACCCGCCGACCGAGACGTCCGAAAGCGATTTCCTCGGTGCACGTTTCGATGCCGGACTGGCCTGGGTGCACTTCCCGGTCGGGCACGGTGGACTCGGAATCGCGCAGACCTATCAGGCGGGCGTCGACGCCGCGCTCGACGCGGCCGGTGCTCCCGGGCCCGCGCGCGGTCGCAATGGGATCGGACTGGGAATGGCGGCACCGACGATCGCCGCACTCGGTACCGAGGAACAGCGCGCCCGTTTCCTACGGCCGCTCTATACCGGCGAACACATCTACTGCCAGTTGTTCAGTGAACCGGGAGCGGGGTCGGACCTCGCAGGCGTGGCAACGCGTGCGGTTCGTGACGGCGACTCGTGGGTGGTCAACGGTCAGAAGGTGTGGACGTCGGGCGCGCACAACGCCCAACGCGCAATCCTGGTGGCGCGCACCGACCCCGGCGCCGTCAAACACTCCGGGCTGACGTACTTCATCGTCGACATGAGTGCGCCGGGTATCGAGATCCGGCCGCTGCGGCAGATCACCGGCGAGGCGGAGTTCAACGAGGTTTTCCTCACCGACGTCCGTGTGTCCGATGCCGACCGCATCAGCGACGTCGGCAACGGTTGGCGGGTTGCCACAACGACTCTCAACAACGAGCGGGTTGCCATCGGCTCCGGTGCTCCCCGCGAGGGCGGGATGATCGGCAAGCTCGCGCAGTGGTGGCGCCAGAATCCGGACGACCGTGAGCCCGCGGCGTTGGATCGGGTGATGCAACTGTGGATCGACGCAGAGGTCACCCGCCTCGCCGGTGAACGCCTTCGCCAACAGCTCGCGGCGGGCCAACCGGGCCCCGAGGGCTCCGCGATGAAGCTGGCTTTTGCCCGTCAGGCACAAGCGATCTCGGGACTCGAACTCGAGTTGGCAGGCGACGAAGGACTGCGCTACGACGACTGGACGCTGCGCCGCCCGGAGACCGTCGACTTCACCGGACGCGGACCCGGATACCGGTACCTGCGGGCAAAGGGCAACTCGATCGAGGGCGGAACGTCGGAGATCCTGCGCAACGTCGTGGCCGAACGCGTGCTCGGCCTGCCGCCGGAACACCGCGTCGACAAGGGAATCGCATGGAAGGACCTACCACGGTGACCACAACCGCAATTGCTACTGCACCCGGCGCCGCGCCGATGACTGCACCGCAGTCCGGGCAGCCGGACCTTGCCTATGGCGATACCGAGGAGGCGCTGCGTGCCGCGGTGCGCAGGCTCTTCGACGACCGCCTCGATCCCGCTGCGCTGTCGGCGAGCTACGACGAGCCGACGGTCGACACCGCCGCGCTCTGGAAGTCGCTCGCCAACGAGATCGGTGTCGCGGGATTGCTTGTGCCCGAACACCTCGGTGGTGCGGGGGCGACCGAGCGGGAGGCCGCTGTGGTCTTCGAGGAGATCGGTCGCGCCGTGGCACCCACCCCGTTCCTGACGAGCGCGGTGCTCGCGACCGAGGCGCTCCTACACGCTGGCGACGTCGACACGGTCAGTGCTCTCGCCGCCGGCGAGCAGACGGGAGCGCTGCTGATTCCGTTCTCGACGACGCCCGGTGCCATTGCTGCGTCGGTCGACGTCGTCGACGGGGTCCTGAACGGCAGGGTCGAGACGGTCGCCGGTGCGGTGCAGGCGGACCTGCTCGTCATCCCGGTCAACGGTTCGGACGGGTTGGAGCTGCATGTGGTGGCTGCGGACGCTGACGGAGTCGTCGTCGAACCCGTTGTGTCGCTGGATATGACGCGTCCGCTCGCCGATGTCGAGCTGGCCGGGGTCCGCGCCAATCGGGTTGACACCGCCGACGCCGCAACCGCGCTGAGCGCGGCCGTCACCACCGCGGTGGCACTGCTGGCCTCCGAACAGTACGGCGTGGCGCAGTGGTGCCTCGACACGACGCTGGCGTACGTGAAGGAGCGTCGACAATTCGGCAGGGTGATCGGCTCGTACCAGGCGATCAAACACCGTCTGGCAGACCTCTGGCTCGAAGTCAGTTCGGCACGGGCGGCCGCCCGCTATGCCGCCGACACCGCGGCTCACGGCGACCTCGACGCGACCATCGCGGCGCACATGGCGGCGTCGTACTGCGGAGACGTCGCCGTACGCGCTGCCGAAGAATGTGTGCAGCTCCACGGCGGTATCGGGATGACCTGGGAATATCCGGCGCATCTCTACCTGAAAAGGGCCAAGGCCGATCAACTCGCGTTCGGAACCGGCTACTGGCATCGCCGACGCCTTGCCGAATTGATCGGTCTCGCAAGCTGACTGCTGCTTGCCGCAGGCACAGCCTTCAGCACCGATTACCCCACAACCACATTCGTAGTCCATAGAAGGAGATACATCCATGAAAGCCTGGCGCGTCAACGAACTCGGTGATCCCCGCGACGTCCTGACCCTCGAAGAGGTCGACACACCCACCGCCGGTCCCGGCGAGGTCCTGGTGAAAGTGCTTGCCACGCCTGCCAACTTCCCCGACGTCCTGCTCTGTCAGGGCAAGTACCAGATCAAGCCGCCGCTGCCGTTCACGCCCGGCGTCGAACTGTGCGGTGAGGTTGTCGCCGTCGGTGAGGGAGTCGATCGTGCCGTCGTCGGCGAGCGGGTCGTCGGAAACCCGATTCTTCCCGGCGGGGCGTTCGCCGAGTATGCGTTGATGAATCAGGCCAACGTCTTTCACGCTCCCGATGCCCTCGACGACGCCGAGGCCGCCGCGTTGAGCATCGGCTACCAGACCGCATGGTTCGCGCTGCACCGTCGGACGCAGATCGCCGAGGGTGACTACCTCCTCGTGCACGCCGCCGCAGGAGGCGTCGGCAGCGCGGCGGTGCAACTGGGCAAGGCTGCGGGTGCGCAGGTGATCGGTGTCGTCGGTGGACCCGAAAAGGCGTTGTACGCCAAGGAACTCGGTGCAGATCTGGTCGTCGATCGACGCTCCGAGGACTTCGTGTCCGCGGTCAAGGAATTCACCGGTGGCCACGGAGCCGACATCGTCTTCGACCCGGTGGGCGGCGACGCCTACGCCGGATCGACCAAGTGCATCGCTTTCGAGGGGCGCATCGTGGTGATCGGCTTCGCGGGTGGCACCATCCCGCAACCCGCTCTCAACCATGCGTTGATCAAGAACTACTCGATTGTCGGGCTGCACTGGGGGCTCTATCAGACGAAGAACCCGGCCGTGATCGACGAGTGTCATGCCGAACTGACCAGGCTGGCCGACAAGGGACTTGTCAAACCGCTTGTGGGCGAACGACTTGCGCTCGCTGATGTCGCCGACGGCGTCGGTCGCCTCGGCGAGGGCACGACCGTCGGCCGTCTCGTGTTCACTCCCTGAGCCCGCCATACACCTCTAAGCCTCGATCCACCGATTCGTATTCGTTTGGGCGGTGAGGGATAGACGAAATGCCCTGTCTGAGTGACAGAAT
>NZ_LZTE01000011.1:0-3398 GCF_001665925.1 Gordonia sp. 852002-50816_SCH5313054-c | reverse complement strand
GGGTGTGTTTGTAGGTGTTGTTGTAAGTGTTTTAGGGCGTTCGGTGGATGCCTTGGTACCAGGAGCCGATGAAGGACGTGGTAGGCCGCGATAGTCCTCGGGGAGTTGTCAAACGAGCTGTGATCCGAGGGTGTCCGAATGGGGAAACCCAGCACGAGTGATGTCGTGTTACCACCAGCTGAATGTATAGGCTGTGTGGGGGGAACGTGGGGAAGTGAAACATCTCAGTACCCATAGGAAGAGAAAACAATTGTGATTCCGTGAGTAGTGGCGAGCGAAAGCGGAGGAGGCTAAACCATGCGCATGTGATACTGGGTAGGGGTTGTGTGTGTGGTGTTGTGGGGTTCATCTTCTCCGATTTACCTGTCGGGGCGTGAGTGATAAATGCTGCATGTTAGGTGAAGTGGCCTGGAATGGTCTGCCGTAGACGGTGAGAGTCCGGTAGCTGAAAACGTGTGGTCTTGCGTGATGGGTGCCCAAGTAGCAGCGGGCTCGTGGAATCTGCTGTGAATCTGCCGGGACCACCCGGTAAGCCTGAATACTTCCTGGTGACCGATAGCGGACAAGTACCGTGAGGGAAAGGTGAAAAGTACCCCGGGAGGGGAGTGAAATAGTACCTGAAACCGGACGCTTACAATCCGTCAAAGCCTGTGAATCATTTGGTTGATTGTGGGTGATGGCGTGCCTTTTGAAGAATGAGCCTGCGAGTTAGTGCTCGGTGGCAAGGTTAACCCGTGTGGGGTAGCCGTAGCGAAAGCGAGTCTGAATAGGGCGTGGAGTCGCCGGGTCTAGACCCGAAGCGGAGTGATCTACCCATGGCCAGGGTGAAGCGTCGGTAAGACGTCGTGGAGGCCCGAACCCACTTCAGTTGAAAATGGAGGGGATGAGTTGTGGGTAGGGGTGAAAGGCCAATCAAACTCCGTGATAGCTGGTTCTCCCCGAAATGCATTTAGGTGCAGCGTTCTGTGTTTCTTACCGGAGGTAGAGCTACTGGATGGCCGATGGGCCCTACTAGGTTACTGACGTCAGCCAAACTCCGAATGCCGGTAAGTGAGAGCAGGGCAGTGAGACTGCGGGCGATAAGGTTCGTAGTCGAGAGGGAAACAGCCCAGATCGCCGGCTAAGGCCCCTAAGCGTGTACTAAGTGGAAAAGGATGTGGGGTCGCGAAGACAACCAGGAGGTTGGCTTAGAAGCAGCCACCCTTGAAAGAGTGCGTAATAGCTCACTGGTCAAGTGATCCTGCGCCGACAATGTAGCGGGGCTCAAGTACACCGCCGAAGCCGCGGCACTCACATAAGCCCGCCCATGATCTACGGGTTGTGGGCTAGGTGTGTGGGTGGGTAGGGGAGCGTCCTGCATCCGTGGAAGCGCCCGTGTGAACGAGGTGTGGAGGGTGTGGGAGTGAGAATGCAGGCATGAGTAGCGAAAGCAGAGTGAGAAACTCTGCCGCCGAATGACCAAGGGTTCCTGGGCCAGGCTAATCCGCCCAGGGTGAGTCGGGACCTAAGGCGAGGCCGACAGGCGTAGTCGATGGACAACGGGTTGATATTCCCGTACCCGTGTATCCGCGCCCATGCTGAATCAGTTGTACTAACTGTCCAGATCCTCCGAGAAGACCTTCGGGTCTCGAGTGGGGTGATGCACAGGACCTTGGCTGGTAGTAGGCAAGCGATGGGGTGACGCAGGAAGGTAGTGGTGCCAGGCGATGGTTGTCCTGGTGTAAGCCTGTAGGACGAAACATAGGTAAATCCGTGTTTCATTGAGTCTGAGAGGTGATGCGTAACCGTTGTGGTGAAGTCCATGATCCTATGCTGCCGAGAAAAGCCTCTAGTGAGTTGGTACACGGCCCGTACCCCAAACCAACACAGGTGGTCAGGTAGAGAATACTAAGGCGATCGAGAGAACTGTGGTTAAGGAACTCGGCAAAATGCCCCCGTAACTTCGGGAGAAGGGGGACCCATTCTGGTGACGACATTTACTGTTTGAGCTGGTGTGGGTCGCAGAGACCAGAGAGAAGCGACTGTTTACTAAAAACACAGGTCCGTGCGAAGTCGTAAGACGATGTATACGGACTGACGCCTGCCCGGTGCTGGAAGGTTAAGAGGACCGGTTAGTTCCCTTCGGGGGGCGAAGCTGAGAATTTAAGCCCCAGTAAACGGCGGTGGTAACTATAACCATCCTAAGGTAGCGAAATTCCTTGTCGGGTAAGTTCCGACCTGCACGAATGGCGTAACGACTTCTCTGCTGTCTCAACCACAGACTCGGCGAAATTGCAGTACGAGTAAAGATGCTCGTTACGCGCGGCAGGACGAAAAGACCCCGGGACCTTCACTATAGCTTGGTATTGGTGTTCGGTTCGGTTTGTGTAGGATAGGTGGGAGACTGTGAAGTGGGCACGCCAGTGTTCATGGAGTCATTGTTGAAATACCACTCTGATCGTATTGGACTTCTAACCTCGGACCCTGATCGGGTTCAGGGACAGTGCCTGGTGGGTAGTTTAACTGGGGCGGTTGCCTCCTAAAATGTAACGGAGGCGCCCAAAGGTTCCCTCAGCCTGGTTGGCAATCAGGTGTTGAGTGTAAGTGCACAAGGGAGCTTGACTGTGAGACGTACATGTCGAGCAGGGACGAAAGTCGGGACTAGTGATCCGGCACCAACGTGTGGAAGTGGTGTCGCTCAACGGATAAAAGGTACCCCGGGGATAACAGGCTGATCTTCCCCAAGAGTCCATATCGACGGGATGGTTTGGCACCTCGATGTCGGCTCGTCGCATCCTGGGGCTGGAGTAGGTCCCAAGGGTTGGGCTGTTCGCCCATTAAAGCGGCACGCGAGCTGGGTTTAGAACGTCGTGAGACAGTTCGGTCTCTATCCGCCGCGCGCGTTAGAAACTTGAGGAAACCTGTCCCTAGTACGAGAGGACCGGGACGGACGAACCTCTGGTGTGCCAGTTGTTCCGCCAGGAGCACTGCTGGTTAGCTACGTTCGGAAGGGATAACCGCTGAAAGCATCTAAGCGGGAAGCCTGTTCCAAGATGAGGTTTCTCACCCTCTTGAAGGGTTAAGGCCCCCTATAGACCATGGGGTTGATAGGCCAGAACTGTACGCCTAGTAATAGGTTTAGGTGACTGGTACTAATCGGCCGAGGACTTACCAACAACACCCAACACATCAACTTGTAATAAAGGTGTGTTCGCATCCACTATGACACTTCTGAAACAACACACGCAATCGCTCAACAAAGAGCGCATCCCGTGTGGATGTTGTTTCATATTGTTTCGGCGGCTATAGCGGTGGGGAAACGCCCGGTCCCATTCCGAACCCGGAAGCTAAGCCCACCAGCGCCAATGGTACTGCACTCTAATCGGTGTGGGAGAGTAGGACACCGCCGAGCACAACAT
>NZ_LZTE01000010.1:0-12412 GCF_001665925.1 Gordonia sp. 852002-50816_SCH5313054-c | reverse complement strand
GAATTACGTGACGGACAGGTGAGGAATTACGTGACGGACAACCCCACCAACCTGGGGAATTACATGACCGCTGACAGTCGGTCGAGCGTGCACTCCGCTGGTCGAGCCGACCGCCGCTGGTCGAGCTTGTCGAGACCACCTGGCTCGGTAGATGTGTGTCGCTTATAAGGATGTGTGCGCTGCAGCACCCACATCTTTACGTTCGACACACATTTAGGTCGGGGTCTGGTCGGTCGAGCGTGCACCCCGCTGGCCGAGCGTGCACCCCGCTGGCCGGGCTGACCACCGCTGGTCGAGCTGACCACCGCTGGTCGAGCTTGTCGAGACCACCCCGCCCAGCTCGACGCCCCTGTGGCACAATCGTCTGCCGTGCCTGTGGCACACTTCTAGGCGAGTAATCCCCCATGGTGTAATCGGCAACACTTCTGATTTTGGTTCAGGCATTCCAGGTTCGAGTCCTGGTGGGGGAGCAACGAGAAAGACCAGCTCAGAGCTGGTTTCGATTCAGCTCCGCAACCCTCATGTCGATTAGATGTCGACATCGCACGCGGGGACCCCTCGAAACGAACGACCCCGACTAGGTGTTAGCGCACCTGCCGGGGTCTGGCGAGGGGATCGTCGCATGATCCTCCAACGCGTTGATTAGCACTGTACCGCTCGCGGTAGTGCTGGTCTAGCGTCGCCGCCGGTAGGCGGTTGTCCCTTCGCCATAAGCCGAAGGGGTCTTTTCATGTCCTACGAGCTGACCGCGTGGGCGGTCGCTGTCGAGCGACCGGCCGATGCCGGAGCCGACTGGACCACAGTCAAACTCACCCTCGTCACCATGGCGTCCTTCCCCGACGCACAGGGCCGCGAGTGCTTTGCCAGCGTTGCGACTATCGCCAGCCGGATGGGTGTCTCACCCGCGACGGCCAAACGTGCGATCGGAACACTCAAGCAGTTGGGGCTGGTCGTTGCGTCGGAGCAGCCGGGACGCCCGACGCGATTCCGGTTTGTCGACGGCGCCCGCGAGGCCGAACCTAGGTCACTCGTGACCCAGGTCGACGATGACCCAGGCCATGCGCGACCTAGGTCATCCGTGAGCCAGGGGGTAGGTCATCGGCGACCCAGGGGGTGGGTCACCGATGAGCCACAAACAAGGTCTTTAACAAGAGAACTAACAGGGGGTGCGCGTCCAGGTGTCGACCGTCCGCGATTGACGGTGGTCGCCGAACCTCCATTTAGGACATGCGAACGTCACCCCGACGGGACCGACATGCCTTGTGTCGCTTGCAGAGACGCACGTCGCCGGCACGAGGATTTCGAGCAACGACGACGGCTGTCCGCACTCGAAGCCCAGCGTGAGGAGCGGGAACTGGCGGTGGCGGCGGAGCGGCTAGCAATTCGAGCGTGCGACATGTGCGACGAACGTGGATACCGCGGGAGCTTGCCTTGCCATCACGATCCTGACGGTGATGCGCGGCACGCACGTGGGATGGCGCAGGTTCGGGCCGTCCTCGCGCGGGGGAGCGCGTCGTGACGAGCGAGACTGGCTTAACCGCAACGTAATTGGCTCTGTCGAGTATTCAGCTGAACAGCCAATTACGCACTTATCCATTTAGCTAAACACCCAATAATCTAAGTGCCTGTTTACATATCGGGCTGAACCGGAAGGGTTTTCAGTGCCTTGTATCGCTGTTGTCAATCTCAAAGGTGGGTCGACGAAGACCACGTCGGCTGCCTACCTGCTCCACGCTCTGGCCGAATCAGGCTTGTCGGTGCTGGGGGTGGATGCCGACCCCGAAAACTGTTCACTCGTTCGATGGTCGGACCTCGCCCAGTGGGCCACACCCGTCATCGGGATGCCCGTCAAAGACTTGCATCGGCGGTTGGATGCCGTGTCGGAAGGTTTCGACGCCCTCGTCATCGATACGCCGCCGATGGAGTCCGGCCGCGGCATCGTGACCTCGGCCGTGCGCGTGGCCACCCACATCGTGATCCCGATGTCGCCGACGCCCATGGACTTCGATCGCTTGGGCGCAGTCCTTGAGCTGATTGACGACGTCGGACCGTTGCGGATCACTCCACCTGTTGTTGCTGCGCTGCTCACCCGGGTGGTGACGAACTCGGCGTCTGCTGAGGGTTACCGCTCGGCGGCGAGCGACCTGGTCCACGTCCTGCCTGCGCGTGTCGCGCGGTTGGAGCGTTTCGCGCAGGCCTTTGGCTGCCCGATTGATGACGCGCTGAACACTGCATACGGCGACGCTCTGGCTCAGCTGCTCGATATGGAGGTTGCGCAGCGGTGACCTCACGAGCAGATCAGATCCGGGCCCAGGCGTCCCGCGTGGCGGCCCAACCGTCGACTCGATCATCGGTTACGGCAAGGGCAGTGAGCGAGAGCGCGATGTCGTCGGTGTCGAGGCGAGTCGGCAAGACGGTCAACCTCGACGCTGACCTCAACCAACGAGTTCTGGCTTGGCAGGCTGACGCGGCACACGCTACTGGCACGCCTCGCGTGACGTTTCAGGCCGTCGTCGACGCCCTGCTCAAGGAATTGCTTGACGACGAACTCCTGGCGATGCGTGTTCGCGAGCGTCTTGTGGCCGAGATGGACGAGACGTTATGACTTAGTTCTCGAGCCGTGCCTGCGCTTCTTCGTCGCTTTCCCTACTAGCTATCTAGCTGTCCAGCTACCCGCGTGTATCTGAAGTGTCAGTCTTTTGTAACGAATTGATCGCTATGGAGTACGCCAGACGAGGTAATTGGCCCGCAGAAATGCCGACCCTTTCGATGAATGCTCCTGGTCAAAGCGTGCGCGAGATTATCAGCGGCTTCGATGTGGGGGTCGCCTCTACCAAAGTTGTTAGAAAACAACAACTTTGGTAGATTGCTCTACTGAACAGGTGTGCTTAGGATCGCTGACGTGAGCACAAGACAGCACGGCGCAGATCGTCCCGGTACGTTTGTTTCGATTTCTCAGGTGGCGGAAATTTACCAAGTCCACCCCACTACTGTTCGGCGCTGGATCATGGAGGGACGAGTCGAGGCCCAACGTGTGGGGTCGCGGCTCATCCGACTCGACCTGGAGAACGTGTACAAGCGGCTTGGACGCCCGACACCGGGCGGGCTCTGACCAAGACGAATCGATCCGGAGGGCCGGGGCCAGCGCTATGCCTTGGCATTCTCGTCGGCGACGACGCGGTAGAACCACTTCGCGATATCCGACATCAGATGCCCCCGCCCCGGCGCATCACTGAAGAAGTAGTCGCTCATCTTCTGGTGTGCCCCTTGGTTATCGGCGACCGCGCCGGTCACGGCGAACTCAAAATCGGGTGATTCGGTGAACTGCTTCGCCGTGTTGACCTTCGCTTGTTGGACCAACTCATTGTCGGCCAGCAAAGTCCGAAGCAGAGACTCGATGAACGACACCTTTTGGTTCTGGGTGAAGTCCTCGGAGCCGAACAGGTCGTTGAGGCGGTCGAGAACCTGTTGGAACGCCACCATTGTCGGGTCACGCTTCTCACCGGAGCCGGCGGCTGTAAGACCCGACAACCCCACCTTGTTGGCACCGAGACTGATGTCAGTCTTGCCTTGGTCGATTTGCTTGACGTGTTCGAGTACGACATCAGAGAGATCGATTGGCGCCGTGTAGTTCTCGGGCTGGATGATTCGCTCGAGGTGGCGAAGGTAGATCTGCTTCTTCTCCAGTTCCGGGTCGCCGTAGTCGATGATCTGTGACATGAAGTCATAGAGCCGAACGAACGAGCCGACGTCGCGGCGGAACATGTCGAGCACGGCGAGCTCCGCGTTGTCGCCCTCGCCGCCGTTGTCTAGGAGTGCGGCGTTGTATCGGTCGGCGAATCGCTTCTTGCCTGGCCCTATCGTGGCGGCAAGCGCGTTGTTGCCCTTGTTCTTCACGAAGGCCTCAGCGCATTGGTCGACCTCTGCCTGGGTGTAGATCGCAACGGTGTCGAGTTTCGCGCCGAGGTCGTGCACCAGGTTCGGGTCGGTTTCGGTTTCGAGGTAGGCGTTGGTGAAGTAGGGTTCGAACGCTTCACGGATCGTGGACGGTTCGTTGACAAAGTCCACCACCGAGGTCATCGCAGCAGTCTTCGGCTTTCCCGATGGCGTGCGGTACGTGCGATTCAGGCGCGACAGGGTCTGTACCGCCGTCACACCCGAGAGTTTGCGGTCGACGTACATCGCACACAGCAGCGGCTGGTCGAAACCGGTTTGGAACTTGTTGGCGACGATCATGAACTTGTACTGATCTGCAGTGAACGCGGTGCGCAGGTCGCGCACACCGGGATTCATGCTGGCCTCGGTGAAGTCGTCGGGGCCTGATTCCGGGTCGTGAACCGTTCCCGAGAACGCGGCCAGCGTGAGATAGCCGTAACCCTTTTTCGCAATGTAGGCGTCGATCGCCAACTTGAACCGGACCGCAGCCTTGCGGGAATCGGCGACCACCATCGCCTTCGCATGACCATCGAGCAGGTCGGCTACGTTCTCACGGAAGTGTTCGACGATGATCGCCGACTTCTGCGCGATCGTCTGTGGGTTGAGCTTCACCCACTTCATCACGGCCTTGGTGGCCTCGGATTGATCTACCTCCTCGGCTTCTCCCGCGGCGTTCTGCCCGATCTGGAACGCGAGTTTGAAGCTGTGATAGCCGGTGAGGACGTCGAGGATGTAGGCCTCTTCGATTGCCTGTCGCATCGTGTAGATGTGAAACGGCACGGGCTTTTCGTCTGGGCTGGGGCGGCGGCCGAACAGTTCGAGCGTCTTGCCCTTGGGTGTGGCGGTGAACGCAAAGTAGGAGATGTTCGACGAGTCGGCGCGGTCGGATGCCTCCGCTGCCAGGATCGCTTCGACGTCGACCTCGCCGCCATCCTCGAGGTCCTTGAGTTCGTCGGCGGTGAGTACCGCTTTGAGCTTGCCCGCGATCTGCCCGGACTGCGACGAGTGCGCCTCATCGGCGATCACAGCGAACGTCTTGCCCTTGAGGCCCTTGTTCTCCCTGATGGCCGCCATCGCGTAGGGGAACGTTTGGATGGTCACGACGATGATGAGCTTGCCATCGGTGAGTGCCTTCGCGAGCAGCCCCGACTTCGATCCGCCCGCCTTCGCTGCCTCATCCCGGTCGATGGCGACGACGATGCCCTGGTCGTTGTCGATCTGCTTGATCGCGTCCTGTAACTGGGCGTCGAGGACGTTGCGGTCGGTGACGACGATGACCGAGTCAAACACCTTCTTGTTGTCCACCTGCAGGCGTGCCATGCGGTGGGCGGTCCAAGCGATGGAGTCAGTCTTGCCCGACCCGGCCGAGTGCTGGATCAGGTAACGGTGACCGGGCCCCTCGGCGGTGACGGCAGTCGTGAGGCCGGTGACCGCCTCCCATTGGTGGAAACGGGGGAACCGCAACGTCGAGCGCTTGCTGGTCTTTCCGCTGATCGGATCGGTGCTCGATTCGTGTTTGATGTACATCAACCGGCCCAGAATGTTCAGCCATGCGTCCCGCTGCAGCACCCGCTCCCACAGATACGACGACGGGGAACCGCTGGGATTCAGTGGGTTTCCCGCGCCACCGTCCTCACTGCCACGATTGAACGGCAGAAAATGGGTCTTCTCCCCGGCAAGGTTGGTCGTCATCCACACCTCGTCGTTGGAGACGGCGAAGTGCACCAGCGCGCGAGCACCGGAGGCGAACAACGGTTGCCGCAGGCCGGTGCCAGGGTCCTTCGGTAGACGCGACGTGCGGTACTGCGTCATCGCGTCCATCACCGTTTGGGTGAAGTCGGTTTTGAGTTCTGCTGTGGCAACCGGCAATCCGTTGACAAAGAAGACTAAGTCAACCGAGCGGTTGTCGGCGGTGGAGAAGTGGACCTGTCGCATCACGCGCAGCCGCACCGCCGCGTAGTCGGCATTGCGTTTGGCGTTGAGGGTGGATTCCGGGCGGAACACACACATCGTGAACTTGCCCGACAGGTGAGAGAAACCGTGGCGCAACAGGTTCAGCGTGCCGCCGCCATTGGACAATGGCGTATCGAGGACCTTTACAATGCGGTCGAGGAGTTGCGACTCTTGCTTGGTCACGTCTTGGGAGCCGGGCTTGATGACCTTGGCGACCTGCTCGGGCTGAGTGTCACGCAGCCAGCCGAGCACGTCGTCGCGGAACAAAGCACGTTCTTTGTCGTAGCCCTTATCGTTCGGCGAGTAGAGCCACCCGTGTGCGCGGAGGTACTCAGCGATTTCTCGCTCGAACTCGATCTCGTTGTGCTGAGCCATTATCCGGCCACCTTGTCTCGCACGTCAATCTGGCCGGTGACAGCCGCGGTGATCAGCGCCGCGCGGCGTTCGCGGGAGAGGGCGATGAATTTCTCGGTCTCTGCGATCAGTGTGTCGATAGTAGATGTTTGTTTGCTGAGATAGTCAGCTATGCGTAATCGCTCGTCGACCGGGGGTAGAGCGAATCGGAGGTTGTGGAGGGTTGTGGATGTTAACTGGTTAATGGTAGACGTCGAGAACAATCCGGTTTCAGCCTTGAAAATTTCAGAACGCAGCACCCATTGTAGGTAGTTGTTCATGTCGGACCGTAGGGCCACCATAAATGCTCCCCAGGTTTGCCCTAACGCGATTGGGGTTACTACTGCGCTTTTTCCGACCAGCTTTGAGCTGCCATTCCTCGCGCAAATAACTATATCGCCGGCTGTCAGGCGGAGAGCTTCCGGAATTTTGCTACTGACGTATACATTGTCTTCAAAAACCAGCCGATCATTCTGAATATTTCCTGCCCGCAGAACCAAAGTTCCGCCAGCTTCCGAGTCGACCACGTCTTCCGGCCTATAGGTCAATCCAATTAGAGCTTTTGCAGCATTCTTTATACGGATGACTTGCCAGTCCCGGGGTATGTCTCCAAGCGACGAGACGCCTGAAGGTTTGAGTGGAATATTCTCGTCGATTCCCCGTGTCACAGCGCGGGTTATTGTCGAAACTCGGCGCTCACGCAGCAGCTCGATGAGCCGCTGCTGCTCCGCGATGAGCGTGTCGATCCGGGCCGTCTCCTGGTCCAGGAAGTCGGCGATGGCGCGCTGCTCGTCGAGGGGTGGGCGCTGAAACCAGATGTCGCCGATCTGACTCGCGTTGAGGTTCGCTTGCGTATTGCTGCGTACATCGCGCAGCAAATCATTGCGCATGTCAAGGAGAACGTACCTAAGAAACCGCGGCTCGACGCGGTCGCGACGGGGCTCAATGCCGAGCAGTGCCTGGTTCCAAGTGGCACGCAGGCCGAGGAAAGCGACTTCTCCAACGCTTGCATACATGGCTAGCAAGAGGGTCCCCGGTTCGCCGATTGGCATCGAACGCGAGGCGATTGCATCTAGGGATAACGACTTGGCTGTGTTGCTGACGATCTCACGACGACTCATGTCGGCGATGGCGACGAATGGGATGCCGTTCGGATCGTCCCCTTCTAACCAAAAAGACGCCTCATCCGTTGACGGAGTCGCACCTGCGGTGCAGCTTGTGTCCCACTTGATTCGTCCGCGCGACCAGCGAACTGGAAGCGCGGTCACCCTTCCACCTCCCGCAGCAACTCCATGATCCTGGAGACCTGCTTCTCAAGGTCGGCGTCGATCTCCGCGAGCGGGCGTGGCGGCACGTACTTGTAGAAGTGTCTCGTGAACGGAATCTCGTATCCCACTTTGGTTTTCGACTCCTCGACCCATGCGTCGGGCACGTGTGGCAGCACCTCGGCGTCGAAGTAGGCTTTGATGCTTGCGTCACGGCCGAGGTCGCCATCGGTGTTGCCGCCGTAGGTGAACGGCACGTTCTCGGTGTCGCGCTTCTTGGTGTCGGGCTTCGGGTTACCCTTGCGGTCCTTCGAGACCTTGCCGGTCTCGGTGAGTAGGGGTTGCTCGACGGTGATGGTCCAATATCCGAAGTCGTTGGCGGTGAACACCTTGGAGAGGTCGGGGTCGGCGTCGTCGAAGTCGTCGTAGAGCGCGACGATACGGTTGCGGGCAGCCTCGTCGAGTTCGCGGTTTTTGGAACCGAGGCTCTTGCGCATCTTGGTCCAGAACGATGTTGCGTCGATCAACTGCACCTTGCCCTGGCGTTCGGGCTGTTTGGAGTTGTCGAGCAGCCAGATGTAGGTGGCGATGCCGGTGTTAAAGAACATGTTGGTCGGCAGCGCGATGATCGCTTCGACCAGGTCGGATTCGAGGAGCCACTGTCGGATCTTCGACGGTCCCGACTCGGCGGCACCGTTGAACAGTGGTGAGCCGTTGAGGACGATTCCTGCACGCCCGCCGCCGTCGTGTTCGGGCCGCATCTTGGAGGCCAGGTGGCAGAGGAACAGCATCTGGCCGTCGCCAATTGAGGGCAGACCATGAGAGAAGCGCGAGTTGGTGGCCAGCGCTTCCTTTTTCACCGACTCCTGCGACGCCTTCCAGTCCACGCCGTAGGGCGGGTTGGACATGCAGAAGTCGAAGGTGCGGTCGAAGAAGAGGTCGTCGGCGAGGGTGTCGCCGAGGCGGATGTTGTTGGCGTCCTGTCCCTTGCCGATCATGTCGGATTTGCAGATTGCGTACGACTGGTCGTTGATTTCCTGGCCGTAGAGTCGCAGTCGGGCGTCGGGGTTGCGTTCCAGCAGTCGTTCCTCGGCGACTGAGAGCATGCCGCCGGTGCCCGCGGTGGGATCGTAGATGGTTCGGATGGTCCCGGGTTCGAGCAGCGCTTCGCTCTCTTCGGCGAAGAGTAGGTCAACCATGAGGCGGATCGCGTCGCGTGGGGTGTAGTGCTCGCCGGCCTCCTCATTAGAGGCTTCGGCGAATTTGTAGATCAAGTACTCAAACAGGTCGCCCATCTCGGCGTTCGGCACCGAGTCGGGGTGCAGGTCCACTTCGGCGAACTGCGAGGTGACCAGATACAGCCGCTTCTTCTCATCGAGGGTGGCGAGTTCGTTCTCGAACTTGAACCGCTCGAAGACGTCGATGTTCGACGAGAAGCTGGTGATGTAGTCCATCAGATTCGCTCGCAACCCTTCTGGGTCTTCGAGCAAGGTTGCGAAGTCATACGGGCTGGTGTTGTAGAAGCTCAGTCCGGTCTTGCGCTTGACCTGCACGTCCAAGGCGCCGCCGGAGTGCTTGTCGGCCAAGGTGCGCACTTCGTCGCGGGTCGGTTCGAGGATGCAGTCGAGGCGGCGCAGGATGGTGAACGGCAGGATGACGCCGCCGTACTGATGCGGCTTGTAGACACCGCGCAGTTGGTCCGCGATTCCCCACACGAAGTTGCCCAGGCTACTCACGCTCGATACCTCCGCTACTGCGCGCTGATGTGCATAGGTTGCGATGAGAACACTATGTCTGTTGGCTGCGCGGGGGAGCGGCGGGGCGAAAGTCGTCAGGTCTATCGATAGGTTCGGTGGACGTCCGCTGGCTGGTCGGATCGTCCAATCCATGGGCGCTCTCGAAGGTGGAGGAATACCCGGCGGCCGCAGCTTATTGCTCCGGGGAGAGCAGTTCACCTGCGCCGACGCCGAGGACCTCTGCGATGTCGAAGAGTCGTTCGTAGAGCAGTCCGCGCCGCCCGTGTTCGACCTGGATGAGCACGTTGCGCGTCACGCCGGATTCGAGCGCGAGCGCTTCTTGCGTCAGTCCCTGCTCGATGCGCAGCGCCCTGATTCTCTGGCCAACCGCCTTGCGGTGTCGGGCCCACGCCTCCAGTCGGCTCGGGTCGACCTGGGATGGGCGTGTGGGCACCTCCTCAGTACCCGATGAGATGACCGCAAAGTCAGCCCTACTAGTAGTACTTTGATGCCGTGGGTACGGATGCTGGCAGAGAATGGGCGTCGCCGATGGCGATGGATGTCTTGGACGAGATGGTCGCGGTCTTGGATGAATGCGACGCAGTGTTGCTGATGCTCGGCGAGGAGGCGGCGCTCAATCTCGACGAGTTGGCGCAGTTCATTGAGATTGCACGCGACGAGACGGTGAATGCGTTCAAGGCGGCGAGCTTGCTGAATCGTTACGCCGCATTGAGCGAGTCGTGGACGAACGCGCGGTCCCGACCCCGAGCAGTGTTCGCGCGACATGCCGCTGCCGTTCGCAGTGGCGCGCCGCGGATCAAGCCCGCGGCCCCGTCTGTTCGATTTCCGTCCGACGACGACATCGACATGTCGGTGGTGCCTGGCACCCAGAACGTGATGAGCGATGAGCGTGCAGAACGTCCTCAGTGTGCGGCCATCGCGAAGTCAAAAGGCAGAGCCTGTGCGAATCCCGCGGCATGTATCGGGCCGAACGAGTTTCTGCGGCACTGCTATGGGCATCTTGAACCGGATGAGCGGGAGCTGTTCAACGCTCACCGAGAGCGCGTGGCCGAGTTGACGATGGTGCAGCGCGCCGCGGCAGTCAGCGATCTGCTCGAGAACGGGCGCATGGTGGCTGCGGAGTGGATCGAACGGCGCCGGCTGAGGACTGAACTAGGCAACTGACCGCGACTCCGCTGGAGTCCGACGGTTGAGCAAAGAGAGGGACCACGATGTTTGCTGAGAATGCATACCGCGAGTTGATGCAGGCGTACGGACGCGCAGCGACAGCCGATGAGATGGAGAGTGTCAGTCGGCGGCTGGCGATCATGATTGAGGAGCAGACGATCCTCTTGACGCGCCAGTGGCATCAAGATCATCCCGATCAGGTGCCCGAGTTTCAGGATCTGCTGAGCATCCAGCAGCGATCGTCAATGACCGCCGACGAGTTGTTGACCGCGCAGTATCGGGAAGAGCTGCTGATGGTCGTTGGCGACGAACCGGAAGCCGAGCAAGAACAACCGACGGCGCCGGACACGCGGCCGTTGTCGCAGCGGTGGGTTGAAGACCTGGAACACGTCGACGCATCGGAGGAATCTCTGGCACTCGTCGACGCTCTGTGGGGTCACCGCGCGCCGCGGTGGGTGGTGTTGGCGGCCAGTCTGATCGAGGTGTGGACGATCGAGGGGCGACGCTTGCCGGACGGCTTGGAAGACGAACTGGTGCAAGAGGTCGAGCGGTTAGTCGATGCACGGGCCGCAGCGGGGGACGCGTTGATGAGTTCGTTGCGGACGGAAGCCTAACTTCACGCTTGCGCTTGCTCCGGGCGTCGCTCGAGACGATTGTCGGTCGCTCAGCTTCCTGTCACGGAGTCGTCTGACGGCTGGACCTGAAACGATCCGAGCACCACTTCGTCGCTCGGTACATCCCACAGCGCCGCGGCAAGATCACGAGCCATATCGGGCGCTTCGGCAAGGCTGCTGCTTTGTGTGTACTGCTCGACTTCCGGAACGTAGATGAGCCAGAACGCGCCGTCGCGGCTCGCTGTTGCTGTGATTGCCTTCATCGCTCGACCGCCTCTCTGCAGATGCACGCGAGTGTCCTGGGCGACGCAGAGTTGCTACAGCGACCTGAACGGTTGTTGTCCAGTCTGGTGCTTGGCCACATCTCGAGTTGCGGCGTCACCGCCCACACGATCGTATCGGTTCGGCTCGCGCAGTCGAAGTGTGTCTTGTGTGCCAACACAGGACGTCGCCGCGACAGACCGGCTGATGAACTCGTCGGCCACTGGGTGCACTCACCGTCCACCAGCAGACCCGCAGAATGACGAAGACTCGCCATACGCTTCGCCCGCATCTAACTGTCTCTAGACAGCGCAGCATCAACAACCCTCACCACGTAAAATAGGTAGTGATCCGATCAGGGAGGAGTTCGACCATGGCTGCACCGAACGTCACGCGCACCGAGGACGAAATGTTCGCGGCCGTCGCAGCAGGCCATGAAATGGCTGGGATGCCACTGACCGACGACGACGAAGCCGTAGTGCGACGTGTCCTGCGTGGGGAGACTACCGCCGAGCGAGAGATCGCCGCGCTCGACGAGAAGTATCGCCAACGGAAACGGAATCGAGACCGCCACCCCTGCGGTGAGTAGTAACGAAGCCAGCGAGGCCGGGCAAAGCACCCCTTTGCCCGGCCTTCTTGATGAAGTCGAAAAGCTCAACCTCGACCCAGCAGACCTGGCTGAGCGCGAGAGGATCGTTGCTGGCATACGAATCGCCGAACTCGAGCGAGACCCGACTCTGGCGGGCGGTGACTTCACCTTCGGCCACCTGCAGGCCATCCACGCCTACATTCTGCAAGACACCTATGCCTGGGCTGGTCGGCCCCGAACGATTGGCCAAGACACCACCGCGTTCGGAATGGCGCACTGTCGTCCCGAGTTTCTTGACGGCGAAATTCGTCGAGTGTTCGGGGCGATCGACAGTAACCGACCGTCGCTCGCCGACCGCGACGCGGCGATCGCGACCGTTGCCGAGCACTGGGGAGAACTCACTGCTGGTGTTGCGAACATATTCGCAACGGAACTATCTTCCGCCTAACCGGACGGCTCCAACATGACCGGTTCTGT
>NZ_LZTE01000009.1:0-70654 GCF_001665925.1 Gordonia sp. 852002-50816_SCH5313054-c | reverse complement strand
TGACCAAACAAAAACTAGCAACACCCAGACCCAAAGACCTGAGCGTCACAAAAATAAATCATCACATAATCCAAAAAACTTGGACACACGATGCCAAAATATGGCATCAAACAATTCATCACACACTATCGAGTTCTCAAAGAACGCACACCCACTGGCGCTACCCCTGAAAAGGGCATGACCAGCAAGCTTGTTCCGTTTGGAGGATGTTGACCCCGTCTCCGGAGCAACTCTTCCAGCCTACCAGACACTCTCGGCGATCCGCAACTCCGTGTTGTTTCTCGTTCGGGAGTCATCTGGTTCCCGTGATCTCGCTCCGGGCGCGCAAGGCACCCGGTGTGATTTCTCGGGGGTTGGTCTGCGCTGAACCCGGTTTCCCTTCCCCGTGGCTCTCCCTCTCAGGAGGCCGTCCGGGGCGGCGCCGTGGCGCGCTGACTCGAAGAAAGTTACGCAATGCGTCGGCGAGGGTCAAATCGCCTGGTCAGCACGCACGCCTACACACGTTTCCGCAGGTCACGAGTGGTCAGGCCCTGCCCCGCAGCGTCGAATTCTCGCCCGAACCCCCAAAATCCACGAATGTGATCTGCATCATTCTGCGGTGGCCGGCTGTCTTTCGGCGTCCCAGTGGACCTTGCGCGCGGCGTCTACCAGCGACTTCATCGACACTCGTCCGAGACGGAAACCCATACTTTCGGTCAGTGACCTCGTCTGACAGGTCAGTTACGCGTGCGGCGGCCGGCTCCTACCGTTCGAGGTATGACCATCGCCCCAGAGTTCAGGAGCGCAGACACCAGGAGCGCGGGCACACCTACGACCAGCACCATCACCGTGCGTCGGGCCGAGCCGGCTACCGGGGATCTCGCTGCCGAGGGCTTCCGACGATGCGGTTCGCTGTGGTGGCGTCGGACTACTACGCAGGATGGAACCACGTCGGTCGACATCCGCCATCCGTTCACCAGCGATCTGATCTCCGACGATGTCATGGTGACGGCCCTGATCTGCCTCGTCGAAGACGGCGCGCTCGCCGGTCAGTGGGAGTTCGAGGAGGCCGCGGTCGGACTGATTCGGTCGTCTGCCGCCTCCGACGACGTCGCGTGGGCGTCGTTCTATGACAACTCGCTGCGAGATCTCGTCACCGGTATCGCCTCATTCAGCCCCGTCCATCGTCGAGCTCGTAGCCTGGTCTCGGGTTCTGGCGTGTTGGAGGTCGGCTGCTGCTTCGGGCTCTTCGCACTGCAGTGCGCCGAAAGTGGACTCGAGGTCAGCGCGTGCGACATCTCGTCTGGTGCGATCAACCTTCTGCGGGCGACCGCCGCGCGACGTCGAACTGTTGTCGACGCGATTGTTGCGAACGCGACCGATCTCCCCTTCGCCGACGATTCCGTCGACACCGTCACCCTCATTCACCTGCTCGAACATTTGTCACGTGACGAAAGAGAGCGAGCGCTTGCAGAAGCTCTGCGGGTCGCTCGGAGGCGCGTGATCGTCGCCGTCCCCTACGAAGACGAGCCGAGTCCACACTTCGGGCACCTCAGCTGCCTGCGTGAGTGCGACCTCGTCGAGTGGGCAGGACACGTCGATCATGCGGGCGCGGAGATACTCGACGACCACGGCGGCTGGTTGATCCTCACCCCTCGAGCCGATTAGTCCCGACGGCGCAATTCACAAGCGACACCACTCCACAAGCAGCCTCAGCTCACGAGCGGGCCGCGACTCAGATGAGGCCCCGCTTGCTGGCGATGTAGACCGCGTCGGTGCGTTTGGTGACCCCGAGTTTGCGAATGATGTTGCGAATGTGGAACTTCACCGTCGATTCCGAGATGAACAGCGTCTCGCCGATCCGCTTGTTGCTCAGTCCGTCGGCCAGGAGCCGGAGCACCTCACGCTCACGCTCGGTCAATGCCTCGGGACTCTCTCCGCCGCCCGATACCGTCCGCAGCACGATTGCCGCGCTTCGCGGATCGAAGGCGCTGCCACCACCCGAGACGGCCTGAATCGCCCGCACGAGTTCGGTCGTATCGACATCCTTGACCACGTATCCGCGTGCCCCGGCCTTCACCGCACGCACGACGAGGTCGTCGTCGAGGAACGTGGTGAGCACCAGACTGGCCACATCACTGTGCCGCTGCGCGATCTCGGTGATGAGTCGCAGCCCCTCGTACTCGGTGCCCGCCGTCAGCTTGAGATCGACGACGACCACGTCTGGGCGGCACCGTGCGACTTCTGCGAGCGCGTGATCGAACGAACCAGCTTCTCCGACAACGGATATCGTGTCCTCACGCTCAAGCAGTGAGCGTATGCCCGCCCGTAGCAGCGCATGGTCGTCGACCAGCATGGTCCGAATCGAGCCGGTACTGACCTCGGTGGAATTCATCGCACAACCTCCTCGTGTCGAGACCCTGACCCGCTCCGCGTGTGACCTGTCGACGCCGACCCGACGTCGGGCAATGTGGCTGCAATGCGTATCCCACCGAGTCGCGAACGACGTACACGGACCTCGCCACCCAACTGATCCGCCCGCGCGGCCATGTTGGCCAGTCCCCGGTGCCTGCCGGCGAGGTCGCCGAGCATCGCCGCACGCATCACTCGCCGAAGATGCCCGGGATCTCCCGCGCCGTCGTCGTCGACAGCCAGGCCGACGTGATCGTCGGCGTAGGTGAGGACCACGCGCGCAGTCTGTGCCCCGGCGTGCACCGCGGTGTTGAACAGCGCCTCGCCCGCGATCCGCAGCACGGCGTGCTGCACGTCATCTGGGACATCACGCGGGCGTCCGACGACGCGGACGTCGGTGTCGAGATCGGCGGGCATGTGCATCGAACACAGTTCGTCGAGCACCTCGCCGAGACTCAGCCCCTCCACCGACGGTGACTGGTTGAGCGCGTAGATGACCGATCGCAATTGTTCGACGGCGTCGCGGGTCAATTTCCCCGCAACCTCGAGACGCGCCGCCGTCGCGGCGTCGGACTCGATCCGACACACCTCGATCTGAACGCCTGCCGACAGCACCGACTGCGTGACGGAGTCGTGGAGTTCGCGGGCGATGCGCTCGCGTTCCTCTGTGACCAGTCGCTGACGCATCACGGCGGACAATTCTCGTTGTGTCCGTTGAAGTTCCGCGTTTCGGACGGCAAGGTCTGTCGCCTGCTCGCGCGCCTTTGAGTAGGCATCCTCGGCACGCGCGAGCTGATGTCGGCTCTCCTCGAGTAGCGAGGCATTCAGGAGGGCGACCATCGCCTGTCTGGCGAGAATGCGCATCACGACGAGATCGGCGGAGTCGACGACATGATGATCCGGGGTCCACGCCGAGAGTCCACCGACGACGCGGCCGTCGAGGTGCACCGGCACATGGAGGTGATGCGCTGCGACCACCGGTCGGCTCAGCTCACCCATCTGATTGCGGAGGACGTCGTTGAGCCGATTGAGCACCTCGTCGGGAAGGTGACTCGGTGTGCGCGCGGCTTGCACGCCCTCGAAGGCATAGATGGTTCCGTCGCCGCTCATCATCAGGTGCCGTGGCCCCGTGCGCTCGAGTTCGCCGTCGCTGAGGGCAAAGACCACCCAGTCGGCGTCAAGGTGTTCACGCACGGCACGGACCACCGAGAGGACGAGGTTTTCTGGGCCTTCGGCGGTTTGCACGAGCGCGCGCGAGATGCGGTCGAGCGCGCCGACCACGCGCGTGAGTCGCTGCTCGACGCCCCGATACTGCGCATAGTGCGAGCCCTTGACCGAATGCAGCCCGACGAGCGAGTCCAGCTCGGGTCCGTACTGTCCAGACCCGTCAACTCCAGACCCACCAGCCCCTGATGCTTCAACGCCAGGCCCGTACCCCTCGGGCTGGGCGCCGGTGGTCACAGCGCCTCGCGATAGATACGCGCGACGTCGTCTGCGGTCGGTTTGCGCGGGTTGGTCGTCATGCAGGCGTCGAGCAGCGCGTTCGCGGTGAGCACCGCGACATGTTCGTCGCGCACACCGAGCGATCTGAGGTCGCCGGGCAATCCGACCCTGCGCGACAACGACGCGACCTCGTCAGCGAGTCGCTCGGCGACGGCATGGGGCGAGCCACCCCGGACACCCACTGCGTCGGCGAGTTCGACGTAGGGCGTCGGGTCGATCTCCGCGTTGAAGCGGATGACATGCGGCAGGAGGACAGCGTTGATCGCACCGTGCGCGGCGTCGCACAGTCCCCCGACGGGGTGGCTCATGGCGTGGGTGGCCCCGAGGATCGCGTTGGTGAACGCCATGCCCGCCTCGAGCGCGGCGTACGCCATGTCGGTTCCGCTGTCGGGATCCGACGGATCGTCGACAAACCTCTCGATGCTGCGCCACGCGGTGCCGATCGAGCTCAGTGCTGCGCGATCGCTGAGCCGATTGTGCGCAAGCGATGCGTACGCCTCGAGGCAGTGGGTGATGGCGTCCATGCCCGACTGCGCGGCCACATCTGCGGGAAGCGAGGCAAACGTGCGTGGGTCGACCACAGAGACGTCGGGCACCAAGCCGCGACCGATGATGGTCACCTTGGTCATGCGGTCGACGTCGTTGACGATGCAGAACTGCGAGACGTCCGAACCACTTCCGGCCGTGGTCGGTGCCGCGATCAACGGTGGCAGTGGCCGTCGGGCACGATCGATCCCCTCGTACTCCAGGATGTGTCCGCCGTTGGCGGCCAGAATCGCGATCCCCTTGGCCGCGTCGATCACCGACCCACCGCCGAGAGCGACGATGCCGTCGGCGCCGCTCTCCTCGTACCTCGCGAAGCCCGCAACGATCTCGGGAGCCCGCGGGTTTGCCGATACGTCGGTGAACGACGACACCGACAGTCGCTCGGAGTGAAGTGCTTGTGCCAGTTGGGGATACCACGGAGTCGCCACGAGTCCGCGGTCGGAGACGATCAGTAGGCGACGCATGCCGAGGCCCGCGGCCGCGCGTGGTACCTCGGCGAGCGACCCGGGCCCGATGATGATCTCCGGTGTGTGGAACTTGGCGACGTGCACGCCGCCGCCGCGCGCCGCCCGCGTATCCCGAACAGTGCTGGGCGCGCGGGTGTCGACGACGTCAGTCCCCACGCCTGTCACCTACCCATCGCAGCGTTGTCTTCCGGCCCGAATCCTACGCGCGATGCCATCACTCACGCGCCCGAAGCCGCAACCGAGACCTGCTCCAACTCGGCGAGATCGTGCACGACGTTCACGCGGTCGCAGTACGTCGCGTATGCGGGGAGATCGCACGAACCTAGGCCCCACGAGTAGGCGGGCTCAGGCGTCAGCCAAATGGTTTCGCGCGCACGTCGACTGATCTCCTCGAACGCGCCGAGGTTCGGATCCTTCCCGTTGTTGCGACCGTCGCCGAGCACGATGACCGTCGTCCTCCTGGTGATGGCGCCGCCGTACTCGTCGAGGAAGGTCTGCAGCGCGTTGCCGTAGTCCGAATCGGCGTCGACGTCGAGCACACCGCCCGCCGGGAGCCCGGACACGACCAGCGACAGCGCCTCCTCGGCCGGGTGCTCGGCGAAGAGATCGGTGATCTCGACAAGGTCGGACACGAAGGCGAACGATCGGACGTGCGCGACCATGCTCTGCAACCCGTGGACGAGTTGCAGGGTGAACCGCGTCGTCGTACGCACCGACAGCGAGACGTCGGCGAGGATCAACAGGCTCGGTCGGTCCTCGACCTTGGCGACGGTGATCGGTCGGAACGGCACGCCGTCGAATCGAAGGTTGGCGCGCATCGTGCGTGCGGCGTCGACCGTGCCTCGTGCAGCCACCTTTCGTCGCGATCGCGGTGCGCCGTGCAGGCTGCGGATGAGTCGACGCACGGATTCCTCGAGGCTTGCGCGCTCCTGCTCGCCGATCGCGTCACGCACGCTCGCCTTGATCTCGCGGTCCTCGAGCTCGTGGTCGGTGGCCATCAGTTGCTCGAGGTGATCGCGAAGTTTCTCCGGTAGGCCGTCGAGCAGACCCGCGAGCGCGCTGCGCAGGGCCGCGAGTTCCTCGGGGTCTGGTTGCGCTCCATCGAGTCCCTCGGTGTCGTCGAGCCAGTCGAGCAGGGCCATCTCCTGAGCGACCGACAGCTCGGCATCGAGTTGTGTTGCGTTGCCGCTCACCAACTCTCCCGGCCGGCCCGGATTGTGCAGCCGGGACACGGTGAGCTGGACCCGCGCGGCCTGCTCGGAGTTCGGAACCGAATCGGCTGACAGGACGATCTCGTCGGTCAACGACGCCATGTCGAGTTTGTTGGCCTCCTGGTGGAGGTTGTACTGCTCGGCAAGATCTTCGGGATCGAAGTACTGCCGGATGTTCGACGGCGGTCCGTGACTGTGTCCCTGCGCGGGAGTCTTGCTGACCTCGTCCGAGAGCGTGTACTCCTCGAGGTCGCCCTCGTCGGAGAGGTCGTCGTGTGTGTGCGAATGACCTTGTCCGCCATCGTCTTCGACAACAGGTCGCAGTGCGAAGAACCTGTCGAAGACCCGCGCGAACGTGTCCTCGTCCCGACGATCCTTGATCAGACAGGCCTGCAGCGCAGAGCGGAGCAACTCGCGATCGGCGAGGATCTCCGCCGTGGCAACGGCAGCCATCGCGTCCATCGCCTCCGACACCCCGATCCGCACGCCGTGCAGGCGAAGCAGACGGATGAAGCGGTGTACGGCACCTTCCATCAGCGCACTCCCCCGCTAGACCGGCCGCTTGCGCGCACCGCGAGCGTTGAACGACCTGCTCCCCTGCGACGCGCTGACGGTGCGCGTTCCGGCGTCACTCTTCGCCCCGGGCGACCCGTAGTACTCATCTCCGTGGCGGCCGGGCTCGTCCTTCGCCGCGCGGCGAGCTTTTCCGGACCTGTCGGCAGACGCGTGATCATGATCGTGGTCGTGATCGTCGTGACCATGCGAATGACCCGGCCCGTGGGAGTGGCCGTGCGAATGTCCGTGGGAGTGAAGGTGATCGGGCACCTGAGCGTTCGGGTCGACGAGCCGTGGCAGCGCGTCGAGTGCCCGGGTCAGGTCTCTGTCGTACTTCACCACGACGTTGGCCGTGGCCGACAGCAGCTCCGCACTGAGCTCGTCTGCGCCGAGCACGGCGAGGGTGCGCGCCCAGTCGATCGTCTCGGAGATACTCGGCGCCTTGCGCAGATCGAGATCCCTGAGCCCGCGGACGATCTCGACGAGTTTGGCCGCGAGGACGTCGGCGAGGCCGGTGTCCTTGGATTTGATGATGTCGAGTTCGCGCGCGGCGTCGGGATAGTCGAGCGACAGGTGCAGGCAGCGTCGTTTGAGAGCGGCGGACAGATCGCGAGTGTTGTTGGAGGTCAACACAATCATCGGCTGGTGCGTGGCCACGAAGGTACCGATCTCGGGAACCGACACCTGGTATTCGGCGAGGAGTTCGAGCAGCACAGCCTCGAGCGCCTCGTCGGCGCGGTCGACCTCGTCGATCAGCAGCACGACGGGCTTCTCGGATCGCACCGCCTCCAACAGCGGGCGGGGAGCGAGGAATCGCTCGGAGAAGAAGACGCTCTCCTCGGCGCCGATACGGTCGACAGCCTCCGACAACGACGCGGCGTCGGCGACCACCTGACTGATCTTCTCCCGCAGCACCTGCGTGTAGAGCAGTTGCTTGCCGTAGTCCCACTCGTAGAGCGCTGTGGTCTCGTCCTGGCCCTCGTAACACTGCAGGCGCAACAGTTCTCGTCCCGTGACGTCCGCGAGAGTCTTGGCGAGCTGCGTCTTCCCCACTCCCGCAGGCCCTTCGAGCAGCACCGGTTTGCCCAATCTGCTCTGCAGGAAAACCGTTGTCGCCAGGCGTTGGTCGGCGAGGTAGCCGGCATCGGCGAATCGGGTCACCACGTCGTCGACATCGGTGAAGTGTGAACGGTCAGCGGGGTCGGCCCCCGCGGCGGATGTGCTGTCGTCGGTTGCGGCGAAGTGCACGGACATCGGCGTCTCCTGTGCTCGGAAGGGAGGTGGTGCGGTGACGGGCTTGCGTAGGGGGTGGAGCCGGATGACGGATTCCGCTTTGGGGCAGCGGAATCCGTCATCCGGGGCCGTGCCCGCACGGTCGAGCCGTGCGGAGTTCTTCCCGACCTACGGCAGAAGCTCGTCGAGGTCGCCGTTGACGCAGTGCTCGACGACCGGCCGGACCGTCTCGAACGTGCACTCCTTGGGGTTGCCGGGCGTGCACGCGTCACCGAGGACGTGGTTGGTCAGTGCGTCGATGGTCGCGGCGTCGGTGGTGATGTCGGGACGACCTTCGTAGAACTTCGTCGGGCCCTGGCCGAGTCGGTTCTTCGGGTACGAGTCCTGCTTGACGTCGGCGAAACGCTCGACGATGCCCACGTCGCGGAGCAGTCGGATCGCAGCACCGAGCGCGGCGTCTGCGGCCTGCACCTTGGTCATGCCGTGCGTGTCGACGCCCATGGCCTGCGCCATGTCGGCGAAGCGCTCGTACATGGTCGGCATGTTGAACGCCCACACGCGCGGCAACGCGATGGCGTTGTTCAGGCCGTGGTGGGTGTCGAAGAACGCCGAGACCGCGTGGCTGATCGAGTGGATGATGCCGAGGCCGCCGGAGTTGAAGGCCTGCGCCGCAATGTATTGCGCGTACATCATGCCCTCGCGACCCTTGAGGTCAGTCGGGTTCCAGGTGGCCTCGCGCAGGTTCTCGGCGGTCATCTTCACCGCATAGAGTGCGTTACCCATCGACGGCGGGAAGTTCAGCCGCGAGACGTAGGGCTCGGATGCGTGCGCGAGCACGTCGAAGCCGCACTGTGCGGTGTAGGCCACCGGGCAGTCGTAGTACAGCACCGGGTCGTCGATCGCCAGCGTCGTGACGGCGGCGTCGTCGAATGCGACGTACTTGTGCGGCTTGTCGGGGTCGGTCGTCGTGTCGGTGATGACGTATGCCCACGACGTCTCCGAACCTGTTCCGGCAGTGGTGGATACGGCGATGTGCGGCGGATTCTTGGGATTCTCGCTCTTGTTGAATCCCTCGAACTCGTTGACGCTACGACCGTCGTGCGCGACCGAGATGCGTGCACCCTTGCAGGCGTCGTGCGCGGAGCCGCCACCGATCGAGATGAACGAGTCGCACTGCTCGGAGTTGTAGAGCGAAACCGCGTCCATGACGTTGTAGTCCTTGGGGTTGGACTCGACCTTGTCGTAGAGCACAACCTCGAGTCCGTGGTACTTGCACGACTCGACGATCTTGTGGACCGTATCGCTGCCACGCAGGCCGGTCGTCATGATGAGCGTCTTCTTGAAGCCGAGCTTGAGCGCCTCCGGCCCGATCATCTCGTGCGCGCCGGGACCCATCATGGCGCGCGGGAACGGATGAAACTCCTTGATGGGGAACGGCTTGAGTAGTTCGTCTACCTGCATTTCTGACCTGACCTTCTCGATGCTGCCGACACACGTGGCGTCGGGAGTGGGTGAGCGATCGAGACGTTACGCGCGTCACACCCGGCCTCAGAAGTGCTTTGCGACCGAACCGTCCGATACTGCCGCCAGTACTGACCCCCGGTCGGGTAGACACCTGACCTTCCGGACAGGTACCCACCTCAGCGTTGGCCGGCCCTCGCGCGCCGCAGCGTCTCCGCGTCGAATCCCCACGGCAGCTCGAGCCGATGCGCGGCAAGCAGTGTGGTGTCGGTAAGGATCGCGTCGACGGAGTCGTCGGCGACGACCCGCCCGTCGTCGACGATCACCGCTCGGTCGCACAACTGCGCCGCATACGGCAGGTCGTGGGTGACGACGAGCATCGTCGTGTCGAGGGTGAGCAGGGTGTCCGCCAGTTCGCGCCGTGCCACCGGATCGAGGTTCGCCGACGGCTCGTCGAGCACCAAGATGTCTGGGCGACAAGCCAATACGGTCGCCAGGGCACCTCGTCGACGCTGTCCGCCCGACAGGTGGTGGGGACTTGCGCCCGCGTGCTGCGTCATCGACACCGCCTCGAGAGCCTCGGCGACCCGCTGCGCGAGTTCGGGTCCTTCGACGCCGAAATTCGCGGGACCGAAGGCGACGTCCTCGGCGAGCGTCGGCATGAACAGTTGGTCGTCGGGGTCCTGGAACACCAGGCCGACGCGCCGACGCACCTCGCGCAGCGTCGACTTCCCCACCGGTGAGCCGTAGATCGACACCGACCCCGACGTCGGCAGGAGCACGCCGTTGAGCGCAAGCATCAGGGTGGTCTTTCCCGCTCCGTTGGGGCCGAGAACTGCCACCCGCTCGCCCTCGGCGACCGACAGGTCGATGCCGTCGAGCGCGAGATGTCCGTCGGGATAAGCGAATCGGAGGGCGCGGATGTCGATCGCGTTCATGCCAGACTCCACGCTGCGGCCGCCACGACGACGGCCGCTGCCGCGGGAAGTAACACCAGCGTCCACTGCGCAGACGTCGCACGCGGTGACGTCGCCACGCCGGGCATGTCGGGGATCGTTCCGGTGAACCCTCGCGACATCATCGCGAGGTGTACTCGCTCGCCACGTTCGTAGGAGCGCAGGAACACCGATCCGACACTCACGGCCACAGCCTTGGCCTGATGCAGCGCGCGCGGTGAGTCGCCGCGAGCGGTACGCGCGATCTGCATGCGCTTGACCTCCGCGGACAGCAGATCGACATACCGCAGCATCATCACGAAGATCGGCGTGATGGTCCGGGGAACCCCGAGCCTGCTCAGCGCGACGGGCAACTCGCGGGCCGGAGTGGTTGCCGCGAAGGTCAACGACGCCGCGACACCCAGTGTGCCCTTGACGACGATTCCCCATGCAGCGTAAAGCCCTGCCACGGAGAGGGATACGCCGACGACGTCGACGCGACGCCCACCTTCGGCGAACGGCAACAACACGGCGAGGACGACGAACGGAACCTCGATCAGCATCCGTGGAACGATCCACCGAAGCGGAACGCGGGCGAGCTGCCACACGACGAGCACGATGACCGCGAAACCCAGGTAGGGCCAGAACATCTCGCGCGGCGTGGCGACCACGGCGAAGACGAACACCACGAGACACACGAGTTTGACCTCGGTCGGCGCGCGGTGCACACGCGAGGTGACGTCGCGGTAGAGCGGATGTGCGTGCCCGGCGCCCATCGTCAGTCGTCTGCCTGAACTGCGGCGCCGCTCGTTCGACGTGCGCGGGCGATCAACCAGAACGCGCCGACCGCCACCGCGAGAGTGACGAGCACCCCGATGATCCCCGCGATGCCGTTGGTGTACTGGGCACCCTTCACCGCGTACTCGGCGAGCGGCGACGACGACATCGCGTGATCGGTGGCGTGCTGGGCGATGCAGGTGCCCTTCAGCTCCTCGACACCGTTGACCGTTACGGTCTGACAACCCTGCAGAGTGGCCGAATCGAGACCGTCTGGCGAACTACTCGCGAAGTAGGACAGCAGTCCCGCGATCAGTAGCGCGACCACGGCGAACCCGATGAGGAAGTGACGACGCCGGACTCGTGGCGGGCGCGACTCGGATGCGGCGATACTCATGCCGCCACCTCGATTCGCTCGGAGACAACGCGTTCGCGCCGCAGCAGGTAGACGAGGTCGGGACGCGCTTTGGCAACGGCGACGACAGTCACCGCGGTGATCAGCCCTTCACCGATCCCGATCAGGATGTGTGTGCCCCACATGTAGCCCGCGACCGTCGTCAGGGATGTCGTCGCGGCACCGCCGATCGCGTACTCGATGACGAAACCCGTTGCAGCGGAGACGGTTCCACACAACGCCGCAATGAACGAGATCGCGCCGAGCCGCGACACCCCGCGGCGTCGGGAGCGCAGGAGTCGCGACAACCCGACCGCGACGCCGTACCCGACGAATGTCGAGATCAGGGCCATGTTGGTGATGTTGGCACCGAGGGCGGTGACGCCACCGTCGGCGAACAGCAGACACTGCACGACGAGGACGATCGCGATGCACAGCGCACCGGTGTACGGCCCGACCAGGATGGCGGCGAGTGCACCACCGAGCAGGTGTCCGCTGACGCCGGGCAGTATCGGGAAGTTGATCATCTGGACGGCGAAGATGAACGCGGCAACGAGGCCGGCCATCGGTACGGCCTTCTCGTCCAGATCGGTCCGAGCGCGCCACGCACAGAATGCGAGTCCCACTGCGGCGACGACACCGAACAGGATCGACGTCTGCGCGTTGATGATTCCGTCGCTCATATGCATGGCGACGACGGTTGTGGACATTGAGCGGTGTCCCTTCAACGGGTGAGCACGTGCGTGCCGTCAGACCCCGGGATGCGCGGTCCGCACGAACACGATGCGACAGACGTTAGGTCCAGCGCCGACATCTGTCCACTTATTCAGATGTTGAAGCGGGCAGACTATCCGAAGGGTCAGGTGTGACACTGACCACACGATGCTCCGAGGTGGCCGGCCAGTCTGTTGCCTAGGAGGGCGGGTTGTGTCCTGCACCGATCCAGTGCAGAAGATCGTGAACCGTCTCGTCGTCGAGCCGGTAGCTCACCGATCGTCCGACCCGCGTCGACGTGACCCATCCCTGATGACGCAGCACACGTAGCGCCTGCGAGACCGCGGTCTCGGTGCGTCCGACCTCTGCGGCGATATCGCCGACGATGATGCCCGGATGGCGGTGCAGCACCAGCAGGATCTCCAGGCGGTGCGGGTCCGACAGCAGGTCGAACCGGGTGGACCATTCGGCGATGTCGACGCCACGAGCGTGCTCGATGTCGGCCATGCGCTTACCCGGTGCGGCGTTCGATCTCGCCGCCGAGGCTCCGAAGATTCTCGACGAAGTGCGGATATCCCCGGTCGATGTGCTCGACGTCGTGCACCTCGGTCACACCGTCGGCGACGAGCCCCGCGAGTACGAGACCCGCGCCCGCGCGAATGTCCGAACACCACACGGGTGCGCTGGAGAGCTTCTCGATGCCACGGATGACCGCATGATGGCCGTCGGTTCGTGCGTCGGCTCCGAGGCGAACCATCTCCTCGACGAAACGGAATCGCGCCTCGAAGACGTTCTCCGTGATCACCGACATCCCCTCGGCAATCGACGCCCAGCCGATCGCCATCGGCTGCAGGTCCGTCGGGAATCCGGGGAACGGCAGCGTCGAGACGTTGACGGCGGTTGGTCTGCGGTCATGACTGACGCGGAATCCGTTCGGATGCGTCTCCACGCGAGCTCCGGTGTCGACGAGCTTGTTCAACACCAACTGCAGATGATGAGGATTGACACCGTTGACCGTGACGTCGCCGCGGGTCATCACCGCGGCGATACCCCACGTCGCGCCGACGATCCTGTCGCCGACGACCCGGTGGGTGGTCGGATGCAGCCGCTCGACGCCGGTGACCGTCAACGTCGACGTACCCGCGCCCTCGATCCGCGCGCCCATCTGCTGAAGCATCACGCACAGGTCGACGATCTCGGGCTCACGGGCAGCGTTGTCGATGACCGTCTCACCCTCGGCGAGAACCGCGGCCATCAGGATGTTCTCGGTGGCGCCGACGGAGGGAAACTCGAGTGCGATCGGGGCGCCGACGAGCGCGTCGGCCTCGGCGACCACACAGCCGTGCTCGATCGAACTATGAGCGCCGAGCGCCCGCAACCCAGCCTGGTGCATGTCGAGGGGTCGGGAACCGATCGCATCGCCACCGGGGAGCGCGACCACAGCGCGTCGGCACCGCGCCATCAACGGTCCCAGCACGCACACCGACGCGCGGAACTGCTTCACGGCGTCGAAATCGGCGTGGTACTTGGGTTCCGCGGGCGCTTCGATCGTGACCGTCTCACCGTTGATCTCGACGACAGCACCCAGACCGCGCAGGACGTCGGCCATCAGCGGAACGTCGGCGATCTCGGGCGAATTGGTCAACGTTGTCGTGCCCTCGGCGAGCAACGACGCAGCCATCAGCTTGAGGACGCTGTTCTTGGCCCCACCGACCGACACCTCGCCGTGCAGGCGTGCTCCCCCGGACACCAGAAACCGATCACTCACGTCAGATACCTTATCCGCCTCACGGCAGTGCTCGACGCACAGCACTGGACCTGCGGTTACATTTGGGTTCATGGCCGTGCATCTGACTCGTATCTACACCCGCACCGGCGACGACGGCACCACCGGGCTCAGCGACTTCTCGCGCGTACCCAAGACCGATGCGCGCGTTGTCGCCTACGCCGACTGCGACGAGGCCAACACCGTCATCGGCGCGGCCCTCGCACTGGGTGGGCAGATCCCAGAAGCGATCGCCGGCGTGCTCACGACGGTCCAGAACGACCTCTTCGACGCCGGGGCCGACCTCTCGACACCAGTGGTCGAGGACCCCAAGTATCCGCCGCTACGCATCGAACAGAGCTATATCGATGCCCTCGAATCGTGGTGTGACGACTTCGGCGCCGACCTGCCCGCCCTGAATTCGTTCGTTCTGCCCGGTGGCACCCCGTTCGCCGCGCTATTACACCAGGCGCGCGCAGTCACTCGTCGAGCCGAACGTTCGGCGTGGGCTGCGGTCGACGCCGACCCCGAGCACACGTCCGTCCTACCCGCCCGGTACCTGAATCGGTTGTCGGATCTGCTGTTCATCCTGTCCCGAGTCGCCAATCGCGGACCGGACGGAGAGGGCGACGTCACCTGGATTCCCGGCGGGGATCGTCACCGCCCCTGAGCGCCGTGCTCGAGCGTCACGGCTCGGGCGTTACCGGTCAGGCGCTCCGACGCCGCTGTGAGCGCTGCGGAGCTCCCGCCTCCAGCCACGCCTGGAAGGCCGTGACCCCGTCGGGGGTCAGCGCGAGTTCGTACTCGCTGGGCTCGTCGTCGTCGTGGTATTCACGCACGTGCAGAATGGTCATCCCGTCGAGGATGACGCCCTCGGTGCCTGCAGCACACCGCCGACCGACGATCTCGATGCTGTGGCGGGGGAAGCGGCGTGACGGACCGGGCCGCAGCGAGCTGAGCCGGAAGTACCGCAGCGATTCGTCGCCGTAGTGGACGGTGCCGTGCCGCCAGCCCTCGTCGAGCTCGGCAGGCAGATCACGCAACAGCGCGGGGGTGCCCGCGCTGCGCAATTGTTGTAGTCGGTATGCCAGCAGGCCGCAGACAACCAGCGCCACCACAAGCAGAATCAGCAGGACGACCACAACGGTCACGCGGCATACCTCCCTCGCGCGGGTTGCATCACCGAGATGTCGGCGGGCTGTCGACGGGCTGTTTCGGTGATGACTCCCCCCAGCATGCCAGTAGACCGTATGACGCAGCCAGCCACCCGCGAAGCGCGGGTGGCCGGCAGACGACTACCGAGTCATCGTGATGACTCGTATTCAATTGTGACGCAACGGTTTTCGTCCAGATCAGGACGTCACCGCACGCATCGGCTCGTTCTCGATCAGGCGATCTGCTCCGCGGCGCGCAACCGTGCATGCGCACGGTTGTACTCCGTGGTACCGGGCTCTGCGGACTCGAGCGCGGACTTCTCGGCGTTGACGTCGACGCCGTCGGCCCATTCTGCGGCCTCGGCGAGAATCGTCACCGACTCGCCCGTCACCGAGATGAATCCGCCTTCGACGGCGGCCGCCTTGCGGGTGCCGCTCTCCTCGACGATCACCACGAACCCGCCGGGGACGAGTTGTCCGAGTAGCGGTTCGTGATTGGCCAGCACACCCATCTCGCCGACCGTGGTCTGCGCGATGACGAATGTGGCCTCACCCGAGTACAGCTCGGCGTCGGCGGATACGACCTCGACGTGGAAGGACTTCTCAGCCATGGCGTACCGCTACTTTCCGGCGAGCTTGGCGGCGGCTGCCTCCACGTCGTCGAGGCCACCGCAGCTGTTGAACGCCTGCTCCGGGTAGGCGTCGAACTCACCCTTGCAGATGCGATCGAATGCCTCGATGGTGTCGGCGAGCGGCACGACCGATCCGGGCTGGCCGGTGAACTTCTCGGCGACGAGGAAGTTCTGACCGAGGAACTTCTGGATACGACGGGCACGCTGGACGGTCACCTTGTCCTCTTCGGACAGCTCGTCCATACCGAGGATCGCGATGATGTCCTGGAGCTCCTTGTACTTCTGCAGGATGCTCTTGACCTCGTTGGCGACGCGGAAGTGCTCGTCACCGACGATCGAGGCCTCGAGGATGCGCGAGGTCGAGGTCAGCGGGTCCACAGCCGGGTAGATACCGAGCTGCGAGATCGGGCGCGAGAGCTCGGTCGTTGCATCGAGGTGCGCGAACGTCGTGGCAGGCGCGGGGTCGGTGTAGTCGTCCGCTGGCACGTAGATCGCCTGCAGCGAGGTGATCGAGCGACCCTTGGTCGAGGTGATGCGCTCCTGCAGCTCACCCATCTCGTCGGCCAGCGTCGGCTGGTATCCCACGGCAGACGGCATACGACCGAGCAGCGTCGAGACCTCGGAGCCCGCCTGGGTGAATCGGAAGATGTTGTCGATGAACAGAAGCACGTCCTGGTGCTTCACGTCGCGGAAGTACTCGGCCATGGTGAGGGCCGAGAGAGCGACGCGCATACGCGTGCCCGGCGGCTCATCCATCTGACCGAAGACGAGGGCCGTGTCCTGGAGGACACCCATCTCTTCCATTTCCATGATGAGGTCGGTTCCCTCACGGGTCCGCTCACCCACGCCCGCGAACACCGAGGTACCGGAGAACTCACGGGCGATACGGGTGATCATCTCCTGGATGAGCACGGTCTTGCCCACGCCGGCGCCGCCGAACAGGCCGATCTTGCCGCCCTTGACGTACGGGGTCAGCAGGTCGATGACCTTGATGCCGGTCTCGAGGATCTCGGTCTTGCCCTCGAGCTCGTCGAAGGCCGGCGGCTTGCGGTGGATACCCCACTGCTCGCCATCGCGACCGAGGCCCGGGCTGTCGAGGCAGTCGCCGAGGGCGTTGAACACGTGGCCCTTGACCTGGTCACCGACCGGGACACGGATCGGGTAGCCCGAGTCGGTCACGATCGCACCGCGGACGAGGCCGTCGGTGGGCTGCATCGAGATGGTGCGGACCAGGTTGTCGCCGAGGTGCTGTGCGACCTCGAGGGTCAGCGTCTTGGCGACGGCCTCGAGTGTCACCTCGGTGTGCAGGGCGTTGAACAGGCCTGGGATCGAGCCGCGGGGGAACTCGACGTCGACGACGGGGCCGATGATGCGGACAACGCGGCCCTCGGTGGTCCCCGCCGACTGCGACGAGGGTGTCTCTACAGTTGCGGTCATGATGCTTGGGTCACTTCCTTTTGATCGAAGTTTGGGTGGGATCGGCGTCAGTTGGCGAGGGCGCTCGATCCGCCGACGATCTCGCTGATTTCCTGGGTGATCTGGGCCTGGCGGAGCTGGTTGGCCTCACGCGACAACGTCTTGGACAGTTCCTCGGCGTTGTCTGTCGCTGCCTTCATCGCCGTGCGACGTGCGGCCGACTCGGATGCGGCCGAGTCCAGTAGCGCCGCGTAGACGCGCGTGGCGACATACTTCGGCAACAGTGCCTCGAGGAGGGTCTCTGCGCTCGGCTCGAAGCTGTAGTTGCGCGACTCGTCGTCGACCTCGACCTCCCCGTGATCCGGGTTGTCGTTCTCGGTCACCACCAGTGGCGCCATGCGACGGACCTCGGGCGTCTGGGTGAGCATCGTGACGAACCGGGTGTAGACGATGTGCAATTCGTCGACGCCCTCGATGGTTCCCTCGCCGTCCGGCAGATCGATGCTCTCCCCCGACCCCGCCACGAAGAGGTCGACAAGGAAGTTGCTCGCCTGCGCCGCGTCCGCGTACTCCGGCGACTGCGAGAATCCGGTCCACGACGTCGCGACATCCATACCGCGGAAGGTGAAGTAGTTCACGCCCTTGGTGCCCATCACGAAGAGGACCGGCTCCTTGCCCTCCTCACGGATGAGCGAGATGAGCTCGCGCGATGACCGCAGCACGTTCGCGTTGTAACCGCCGGCCATGCCGCGGTCGCTGGTGATCACCAGAATCGCGGCGCGTTTGGGATTCTCGCGCTCCTTGAGCAGCGGATGGTCGAGCGACCCGGCGCTGCTGGCCAGTTCGGAGAGCACCTTGGTCATCTCTTCCGAGTAGGGCTTCGCTGCCGCCACCCGGGCCTGAGCCTTGGTGATACGCGACGTCGCGATCAGCTCCTGCGCCTTGGTGATCTTCTTCGTCGATTGGACCGACCGGATGCGTGAGCGCAGCTCACGAATGCTGGCCATGAGCCCTCACCCCTTCTTCCTTGGCACGGATACGCCCGATGCGGGCACGGACGGACACGCGATCACTTCCGGATCTTGATCTGTTCTTGCTCGACGTCGTCGGCGTCCATCGCGGCTGCCTCTGCCTCGTTGACGACGCGCTTGCCGTCGTGGGTGAGGTAGCTGTTCTTGAACTTGTTGGTCTCGGCGACGAGTGCCTCTGCCTGGTCGTCGGTGAGCACCTGGCCGCCCGCGATCGAGTCGTAGACGCCGGTCGCGTTGTGATGCAGGTGGCTCAGCAGCTGGGTCTCGAAGTTCCGGACATCGTCGACCGGGACCGAGTCGTAGTGGCCCTCACCACAGAGGTAGATCGAAACGATCTCGTCCTCGACCGAGTAGGGGCTGTACTGATCCTGCTTGAGCATCTCGACCCACCGGGCACCGCGCTCGAGCTGCGCCTTCGACGCTGCGTCGAGGTCGGAGGCGAAGGCAGCGAAGGCTTCGAGTTCGCGGAACTGCGCGAGCTCGAGACGCAGCGAGCCGGACACCTTCTTGAGGCCCTTCGTCTGAGCGGCACCACCAACGCGCGAGACCGAGGTACCGACGTTGATCGCAGGACGAACGCCCTTGTTGAACAGGTCGGACTCGAGGAAGACCTGACCGTCGGTGATCGAGATGACGTTGGTCGGAATGAACGCCGACACGTCGTTGGCCTTGGTCTCGATGATCGGCAGCGCGGTCATCGAGCCGCCACCGAGCTCGTCGGAGAGCTTCGCCGCGCGCTCGAGCAGACGCGAGTGCAGGTAGAAGACGTCACCGGGGTAAGCCTCGCGGCCCGGCGGACGACGCAGCAGCAGCGAGATGGCGCGGTAGGCCTCGGCCTGCTTGGTGAGGTCGTCGAAGACCACGAGAACGTGCTTGCCCTGGTACATCCAGTGCTGGCCGAGGGCCGAACCGGTGTACGGGGCCAGCCACTTGAAGCCTGCCGAGTCGGAAGCGGGTGCGGCGACGATGGTGGTGTACTCCATTGCGCCGGCCTCTTCGAGTGCCGTCTTCACACCCGCGATGGTCGAGCCCTTCTGACCGATCGCGACGTAGATGCACCGGACCTGCTTACTCGGGTCGCCGGTTGCCCAGTTGTCCTTCTGGTTCAGGATCGCATCGACACACACAGCGGTCTTACCGGTCTTGCGGTCGCCGATGATGAGCTGACGCTGTCCGCGACCGATCGCGGTCATGGCGTCGATGGCCTTGATGCCGGTAGCCAGCGACTCCTCGACCGGCTGACGCTCGAGCACGGTGGCAGCCTGGAGTTCGAGGACACGATTGTCCTCGGCCTCGATGTCGCCGAGTCCATCGATCGGAGCGCCCAGCGGGTCGACAACGCGACCGAGGAACTTGTCGCCGACGGGCACCGAGAGCACCTCGCCGGTGCGGCTGACCTGGCCGCCTTCTTCGAGATCCTCGTAGTCACCGAGGATGACCGCGCCGATCTCGTCCTCGTCGAGGTTCAGTGCCACACCCTGGATGCCGCCGGGGAACTGCAACAGCTCGTTGGCCATTGCGCCCGGAAGGCCGCTGACGTGGGCGATGCCGTCAGCCGTGTCGGTGATCGTGCCGACCTCGTCGCGCGAGGCTTCGGCTTCGAACGACGAGACGTACTGCTCGATCGCTCCCTTAATCTCGTCTGCTGAGATCGTCAACTCCGCCATGGGTTCTCGTCTTTCTTGATGTCGGTCGGTGTGAGTGAGTCGTGGTGGTGAGGTGTCGTTCGCGACTGCGAGACGCGGCTACCTCGGCAGTGTCTCCGCTGCTTTTGCCAGGCGTGTCGCGATGTCGGCCTCGATGACCTCGTCTCCGACACCGATACGCAGTCCGCCGATGATCGACGGGTCGATCTCGGTCTGCACCGAGATCTTGCGGTGGTAGATCTCGGCGAGCACGTCACCGAGACGTTGCTTCTGAGCATCGCTCAATTCGGCTGCAGACACCACATGGGCGACTGTTTCGCCACGCATGGCCGCGGCCAATTGCGCGAGCTGGTCGACAGCGGACTCCGCGGGCTGCCCGTTGAGGAGGCTGATCGTCTGGGTGAGCAGGTGCGCGGTGTAATTGCCGATCTGGCTCCCCAGCAGCCCGGTGAGCAGGCCGTTGCGCTTCTCCGCGGGCTTGGTGAAGTCGGTCAGCAATGAGGCGAGCGTGGGATTCGCCTCGAGTAGACGGCTCACCCGGAACAGTTCGTCCTCGACCTGTTCGATCTGACCGTCACGCTCAGCCGCAGTGAGTACCACCAGCGCGTTCTGTCTGCGCAGCGCGACCAGGATGTCGTTGGGCTGCGACCAGTGCTGAGCAACGGCGGACGCAACGACCTCGACCGCGATCGGCGATGCCTTGCCGTCGAACAGACTGTGCACCAACTGCTTCTTGAGGGCCGGGAAATCCTCGTCCTCGGTGAACTTCTTCCGCAGCACCGGGTTGTGCTGGAGGAAGTCGATGATCTGCGTGAGATCCTCGCTGGCCGCGAGCAACTCCTGCGGAGACTTACCCTCGGTGTTGGAGCTGAACTCGCGCGCGACCGCACGTGCCGCGTCACGGCTGGCGGCGTGCATCGAGTGCAACCCGATCAGTTCACTCGAACTCGGCACCCCGGTCGAGGGCTGTCCGCCCCGCGACATGGCCGCGAGCTCGTCGATGACCCGATCGACGGTCTCCGACTGGTTGGCCGGGTCGGCGAGGTGATCGCGCACGATCTTGCCTGCGCCATCGACCGCGGTGAGTCCGAGCTCGCTACGCAACTGGCGGACCATCGACGTGCGAATGAGTTCGCCCTGCGCCTTGCCGTGCTCGGAGATGCGCTTGACCTCGACGTCGGCCTGCTTGTGCAGGTCGTCGGCGATGCCCTTGGCATCCTCGATCGCACCCTCGTGTAGTTGTTTGGCCTCGACCTTGGCCTGCTCGATCGAGCGCTCGTATGCGACCTTGGCGTCTTCGAGGCGCGCCTTGGCCGCATCGCTCTCGGCCACCTGCTGGTCGACGACGTCCTGTGCGCTCTTCACGGTCTTCCGCAAGAACGGCACGACGAACTTCCACAACAGCGCAATGATGAGCAGAAAGCCGACAAGCTGTCCGATAAATACGTCCACTGCTACTTCACCGTCTCAGTCTCTGGCGAGGCGGTCGTCGCCCCTGAACTTTGCACGCCGGCACCCTGTGTGCCGAGAACACGGTCAGCAAGCGTCCGCGACAGTGAGTCGACGTCGCGCTTGGCCTCGGTCACGGCGTTGTCGGCCTCAACCTTGAGGTCTGCGGAGATCTTCGCGAGAGCGGCGTCGGCCTCATCCGTCGCACGCCGCTTCGCATCCGACAACTCCTCGTTCCCCTTGGCCCGCGCTTCGTCCCGGATTCGGGTCGCGTCGGCGCGGGCTTCCTTCATTCGGGCCTGATACTCCCGGTCGGCGTCCTCGTAGCTCGCCGCAGCGGCATTGTTGTCCTCAGCAGTCTTCGCGACCCGTGCCTGCCGTTCGTCGAGCACCTTGACAATCGGTTGCACGATCCACGCGCGGATCACGATCAGCACGACGACGAAGATCAGCAGACACGCGAAGAACGTGCCATTGGGGATCAAGAAGTTCTCTGCGGCGAGATTCATGGTTCAGATGTCCCTTGTTGTTCGAGGAACCCGACTAAAACCGGGAAGATCAGGACTGGCCGGAAATCGGGGTGGCGAACACGAACAGCGCCATGAACGCGAGGTTGATGAAGTACGCGGCCTCGACCAGACCGACGGTGATGAAGAACGGAGTGAACAGACGGCCCTGTGCCTCCGGCTGACGTGCGATGCCGGAGATCAAGGCGGAACCGGCGATACCGTCACCGACGCCGGCACCGATTGCGCCGCCACCCATGATGAGGCCGCCACCGATCAACGCGCCCAGACCAATCAGATTCGGATCCATTGAGAACTTTCCTTTCGGGTGATACTGGCAATCGGATTGCCAGGTCTAAGGTCCGACCGACGCGGTGCCGGCCGGGGTCGGACTAGCTAGTGGTCTTCGTCCGTCTCCATGGCCTGGCTGAAGTACAGCACGGTCAGCAGGGAGAAGATGAATGCCTGGATGAGGCCGACGAACAGGTCGAACGACTTCCAGATCGCGTTCGGCGCCCACATGATGTAGGCGGGGAACAGCGCGATCAGCGCGACCATGATGCTGCCTGCGAACATGTTGCCGAAAAGACGGAGGGAGAGCGAAACAGGCTTCGCGATCTCTTCGATGATGTTGATCGGGGCCAGGAATGCGACGTGACCCTTGACCAGACGCTTGAAGTGACCGATCGGTCCGCGGCGTCGGATTCCGGCAGCCATGTACCAGACGAAGACGAACAACGCGAGGGCGTAACAGAAGTTGACATCGCTGGCCGCGGGCGCGAACACCTCGGCGCTCTTGCCCTCGGAGTCGGCGTACTGCAATGGCAGCACCGACAGCCAGTTCGCGATGAGGATGAACGTGAAGAGGGTGACGGCAAGGGGTAGGACGAAGCCGCCGACCTTCATGCCCATCGAGTTCTCGATCTGGCTGCGCATCTGTGTGGTGACGGCCTCGAAGAACAACTGCACCGAATTGGGACGCTTGGAGGTCATCCGCGAGCGCACGAAGAACGCGAGCGCGATCACGATCACTGCCGCGATGGCGGTGGCGATGATCGTGTCGATGTTCCACGTCATGCCCAGCCATTCCACCTGCTTGTGGTGGCCGACCTCGATCTGGGCCTCGGCCAGCACGAGGGTATCGGCGCCGTAAGTCGATGCGATCATAGCTGCTTACGAAGTCCTTTCATCACCGGAATCACCGTGTTCAGCACCAGGACAACCTGGCCGAGAGCGAGTCCGAACATCACGCCCAGCCCTTCGGGCCGGAACAGGAACGCCGCCGCCAGCGCGAGCACAGTGATGGCTCCGAGGCGTGCGGCAGAGTTGACGGCGAGCAGTTTCTTGCGAGGATTCTCTTCTGCCGCAACACGTTCGACGGACATGATGACCATCTTGGTGTTGATGAAGACGGCGACCACGCCGATTGCGAAGAACAGCGGGAACAACCAGCTCCCGAGGAACACCGCGATGATCGCGACGATGACGGTCAGTACGGCGGCGATGATCGCCGGTCGTCGGAGGCCGGTCGGCGCGGGCGGGTAATACACGGGAGCCGAGTCAGGGGCGGACGTCGCCATTGCCTCTCCTCACGTGAACACCTCATGCCAAAGGCATCAGGCGATGAGCGTGCGTCCTCGCGGCAGGTGCCGCCGAGCGTACGCTCTGCATTTGCAGTGACCTTATCAACACGGTTTGCCGCGGTCACCGGGGGGTGTCTTCGCAGTTTGTGTTGACTTACCGAGGTGGGGCACGTCGCGCCAGCGGCGCATCATATGCGTCCCCCTCAAGTACTACAGCAGATAGTACACGATTTTACTGTCCGGTTACCTAACCGGTGGGTCAACCGTCACCCACCCCGCTGAATCGGCCCCTACCTGGTCTTTCGAGCGCAGCACTTGCCTCAGCGAGGGTGTCGGTCAGCGCAGCGCTCGCGCGGTCCGCAGCTCCGCGATGCGCCGCTGCAGCCGGGGCGCCATCGTCGCAAGCATCGCGACCACGAGACCGGCTGCAAACGCAGGCACGACCACCGACATCGGGAAGATCGTGCTCGCAGCCACCGAGAACGCCAGGATGCCCACCCAGAGGTAGATGATCAGCGCAACGCGACGCTGTGAATGCCCCAGTTCGAGCAGGCGGTGATGCAGGTGCAGCTTGTCGGGCGTATAGAACCCGACGCCTGCCCTGGTGCGTCGCACCACCGCCATCAGCATGTCGAGCATCGGAATGAAGACAACCGCCGCAACCAGGATCAGGGGCGAGAGCAGTGTGAACACGTCGGCAGGACCGTACGCATTCACCGCGATACGGCCCGACGCACTCGTCGACGCCGCCGCGAGCATCAAGCCGATGAGCATCGCACCCGAGTCCCCCATGAAGATCCTCGCAGGCGAGAAGTTGTGCGGAAGGAACCCGAGGCAGGCGCCCGCGAGTGCGACCGAGATCAGCGCGGGTGGGTAGTAGCTGACGTCGCCCCCCTGATCGCGAAGCAGCCCGAGCGAGAACATGCAGATGGCCGACGCGGAGATGAGTCCGAGTCCCGCGGCGAGACCGTCGAGTCCGTCGATGAAGTTGACGGCGTTGATGGTGGCGACGGTGATCACGACTGTCAGGAGTCCTGACTGGAACGGGTCGAGGACGATGGTCCCGATGTTTCCGAACGGGACGGGCACCTGCAGCCAGCTCACTCCCATCACCACCATGACGCCCGCCGCGGTCAGCTGACCGACGAACTTCGTCAGTGCGTCGAGTCCCCACCGGTCGTCGATGATCCCGACGATGACGATGACCGCCCCTGCGGTCACCACCGCCCCCATGTCGTTGGTGTAGGCGAAACCCCGGTTGAGCGCAGGGAGATTGGCGGCCAGGACGATAGCCGCGACCACGCCGGCGAACATGCCGACTCCGCCGAGTCGCGGGGTGGGGATGGTGTGCACGTCTCGCACACGGGGCACAGCCACCGCACCCACTCGGATCGCGATCACACGGACCAGCGATGTCAGCAGGTATGTGATGGCCGCCGCGGTCAGCCCGACCAGCAGCAACTCGCGCAGCGGAACACCGGCACCGCCCGAGCCGGAGTCGGCAGACAGCATGTCCGCGACGACCATGCTGGTACCGGTGACGGGCTCGAGCATCAGTTGACCAGGCTGGCCGGATCGACGTCGAGCACCTCTGCCACCTCGGCCGTGGTCACTGCCCCCTCGCGCAGCACGCGGGGTGTGGATCCGGTGATGTCGACGATGGTCGACGGCTCCCCCTTGGGCGCCCTCCCACCGTCGAGGTACACCGACACCGAGTCGCCGAGCTGCTCGCGGGCATCGTCGCACGTGATGGCGGGAGGCCTGCCCGACACGTTGGCACTCGAAACCGCCATTGGCCCGACCTCGCGCAGCACCTCGATGGCCACCGGATGCAGCGGCATCCGCAACATCACGGTGCCCGACGTGTCGCCGAGATCCCAGGCGAGCGACGGAGCCTGTTCGACGACGAGACTCACGCTGCCCGGCCAGAACGCCTCGACAAGGCTGCGCGCCACGGCCGACACCGACAAGACGAGACCGTCGATGGAATGCCAGGAGCCAACCAGAACCGGGACCGGCATGTCGCGTCCCCGGTGTTTCGCGGCCAGGAGATCGGTGACGGCCTCGGCGTCGAACGCGTTGCAGCCGATGCCGTAGACGGTGTCGGTCGGTGTGACGATCAGGCGTCCCGCCTTGGCTGCCCCCACGGCCGCCTGGATTCCGGCGGAGCGGGTTGCCTCGTCAGAGCAATCGAAAACGGTACTCACCCGTTCATCCTTTCACGCGACACGTCTGGCCCGGATCAAGGTCGACGGCGCGCGGTCACGACCCGCGGCCGACCAGCGAGGTCGAGGCGCGCAACGACGTCGTCGAATCGCCCGGTCGTCTCAAGTGCCCCGACCACCTGGGACGACGTCGAATCGTCATGTTCGACGGCGATGCGCCCGTCGACTGCCAACAGTCGCGCGGCGACGTCGGCGAGCGGCGTGATCACGCTCATGCCGTCGTGACCGGCGAACACGGCTTCGGCAGGATCCGCTTCGACCTCGGGCGAGACGTCGGTGTCGGTGGGCACATAGGGCGGGTTCGCCACGATGAGGTCGAGCGAGCCGTCGGGGATGTGATCGCGCAGTTGCGCGTGGTCGGTGACATCGGCGCCGAGAACTGCCACCCGATCGCCGACACCGAGGTTCTCGACATTCCGGCGTAGCCACAACAATGCCGACGCCGACTTCTCGACCGCCACCACACGGGCCGACGGCACCGACTCGGCGATCGCGATCGCAAGGGCTCCGCTGCCGCTGCACAGATCGGCGACGAGCGGGTGTGGGATACCGCGAAGATTCTCGACGGCCCATTCGAGCATCAGCTCGGTCTCGGGCCGCGGCACGAACACCCCGGGGCCGACGGCCAGGTCGATGGGGCCGAACGCTGCGCGACCGATGATGTGCTGCAACGGAATTCGACGCGCACGCTGCGCAACGAGTTCGCGATACCGTTTCCGGTGACCCGCGTCTGGTCCGTCGGCGAAGGCCAGAGAGCCCCGACCGACGTCGAGGACGTGCGCCAACAACCACTCCGCGTCGCTTCGCGCCGAATCGATCCCGGCCTCCGCGAGCAGCGATGTCGCCGCAGATATCTCCGACGCCACAGATGACTCTTGGGCCGCAGATGACTCTTGGGCCGCAGACACCGCTGGCGTCAGCCGGTCACTTGTCACGACGATCGACCTCACTCGGCCTCGAGCCGCGCCTGACGATCCGCGGCCACGAGTGCGTCGAGCAGTGCGTCCATGTCGCCATTCAGCACGGCATCGAGATTGTTTGCCTTGTATCCGATCCGGTGATCGGTGATCCGGTTCTCCGGAAAGTTGTAGGTGCGGATGCGTTCGGATCGATCGACCGTCCGGATCTGCGCAGCCCTGCCCTCCGCGGCCGCGGCGTCGGCCTCCTCCTCGGCAGCGGATTGCAACCGCGCAGCGAGCACCTGCATGGCACGGGCTTTGTTCTGAAGCTGCGACCGCTCGTTCTGGCAGGTCACGACGATCCCGGTGGGTAGGTGGGTGAGACGAACCGCCGAGTCGGTGGTGTTGACGCCCTGCCCACCCTTGCCCGACGACCGGTAGACGTCGATCCGCAGGTCGGACTCGTCGATCTCGACCTCCTCGACCTCCTCGGGCTCCGGATAGATCAGCACGCCCGCGGCCGACGTGTGGATACGCCCCTGCGACTCGGTCACCGGGACACGTTGCACGCGGTGCACGCCGCCCTCGAACTTCAGTCGCGACCACACACCGTCGCGCGAGGGCTCGCGGCCCTTGATCGACAGCGTGGCCTCCTTGTAGCCCCCGAGATCGGACTCGGTGACACCGAGGACCTGGGCCTTCCATCCGTGCCGCTCGCAGTACTTGAGATACATGCGTGCCAGGTCGGAGGCGAACAGCGCCGACTCCTCGCCGCCTGCACCCGACTTGATCTCCAACACGACGTCGTCGGAATCGTGCGGATCGCGCGGTGCGAGCAGATCGGTCAGCGTCGCGTCCAGAGATTCGACCGCAGCCTCGAGAGCGGGAATCTCCTCGGCGAACGCCGCGTCGTCTGCGGCGAGTTCCTGTGCGGCGGCGAGGTCATCGCGCGCGGTCTGCAGCTTCGAATACGTCGCCATGATCGGCGCGAGCTCAGCAAATCGCTTGCCCACCCGTCGCGCATGCGACGGATCGTCGTGCAACGAAGGGTCGGAGAGCTGCTGCTCGAGCCCGGCTTGCTCGGCCAGAATGTCATCGATGGCTCCGCCGTTGGCGCCGCCTGAAGCGTCGCGCGTCTGCGCGCTCTTGTTCACCGCTCGTCCTCCTGATACTTCCTCGCCCGACGAATCGACGCCTGACCACACCAACCGACGCCTGGCCCAACCAAAACGACGCCTGGCCTGACAAATACAACGCCTGGCACAACGAAAACGACGCCCGACCCGGTCTGTCTGACCGGGCGGGCGTCGTCGGGATAGCTACTTGGCGTCTGCGTTCTTGGTGCGCTTGCCGTAGCGCTTCTCGAAGCGCGCGACGCGGCCGCCGGTGTCGAGGATCTTCTGCTTGCCCGTGTAGAACGGGTGGCACTGCGAGCAGACTTCGACGTTGATCCGACCGTTCTCGGCGGTGCTGCGGGTCTCGAAGGTGTTGCCACAGCCGCAAACGACCGTGGTCACGTGGTAGTCGGGGTGAATTCCCTGCTTCATTCTGGTGTCCCTTTCTATGGTCGCCGGGTCACCGCCGCGATTCGGCGGTGTGAACCGGTACCGGACTCGACCGATCAGTATGCCATCGCCCCAGGCCCAGACGGAAATCGCAACCTGCTGGTTGGCGACGACCGCGGGCGCCGGAACCGACTCGACTGCCTGTCACCCGCCTCAACACGGCCCCACCCGTATTCATTCCGGCGCAGCTCTCACTCCGCCGAAAGCGCCACACGCTGCGTAAACGTGCATACGTGACGCGTCGAAGACGTGCGTCGACGCTTCTTGTGAAGGTAAGCCTTAGTTTACTGTGCCTTACCTAAGTTATAGTCGTGCGAGCCGCTCCAACGCCGCAGCGGGTTGCATTCGCATCTAGAACCCACATCCCTACGAGAGGACCTGCGTGCACGCGATCCGGAGACCACACCTGGTGTGGGATCACAGCGACGAAAAGAGCAGCTGCGGCGTCGGCTTCATCACGCGCAAAGACGGCAGGGCAACGCATGACGTCATTGACATGGCACGTGAGGCGCTCTGTCGGTACCCCACCGAGGTGGAATGTCGGCGCTCGGCATCGGCGACGGTGGCGGCGTGTCCATGGATCTGTCCCGACGCTTCTTTCGTTCGGTGACCGGCCGACCCGACCTCGAGCTCGGCCGATTCTGCGTCGGCAACTTCTTCCTCCCGCCGTCGCCGGCCGCAGCAGCGAGAGCCACGCGACTCATCGAGCGCACGATGCACGACCGCGGATTCACCGACCTGTGCGTGCGCGATGTTCCCGTCGACCCCTCGGTGCTGCGGCCCGCATCCGCGGCAGCGCAGCTCCCGATCCGGCAATGGGTGTTCGCCGCACCCGTTCCCTGCCCCGATCCGGCCGATCTCGACCACCTTGTCCAGCAGGCACTGCTGCACATCGAGTCGATCGCCTACACCTCAGACGAGTTCGCGGGCCTCTATCCCCTGTCGCTGTCCGCACGCACGCAGGTCCTCAAGGGCAGGCTCTCGTCGAACGAGGTCGTCGACTACTTCACCGACCTCGCCGATCCGGACCACCGCGTCCACACGCTGTATTTCCACACGCGCTTCTCCACCAACACCGACCCGCATCCCACGATGGCCCAGCCATTCCGGCTCCTCGCACACAATGGCGAGCTCAACACCGACAAGAAGAACCGCATCGCGCAGGTCACCGCGGCCGCGGCATCCGGGAAGACCATCTCGCGACCGCCGGGCCAATCCGATTCCAGCAGACTCGACCAGACCGTCGCCGCGCGTGTCGTGTCCGAGCGCGTCGACCTCGTCACCGCGATCGTGTCGATGATGCCGCCCGCCTGGGAGAACGACACGACACTCGCCCCCGAGGTTCGGGCGATGTTCGAGTACTTCTCTCTCTACGAGGAGAAGAACGATGGCCCGGCGGCCGTGGTGTTCGGCGACGGCACTGTCATCGGCGCACGCCTGGACCGACTCGGACTACGCCCCCTGCGCACCGTCGAGACCGCCGACTACCTGTGCGCGTTCTCTGAGGCGGGACAGATCTCGTTCCCACCGGAGCGCGTGATCGCCCGTGGGCGTGTCTCCGCGGGCGGGATGATCTACTACGACCATCGCGAGCACCGCAGCTACACCACCGAACAGGCGTACGCGAAGCTCGCCGCGGCACGCGACTACCCGGCACTCCTGGATGCCGCGCGGGTCGAACTGACAGCGCTTGCGCCACAACACTCTTCACGCAGTCCCGAGAACGGCGATTCGCCGACCCTTCCCTGCGACGATCCGACGCTGACGGACCATCAACGCTTCCGCGCGTATCACCTCGACCAGGAAAGCCTGCGGTACTTCGTCGACCCGATGATCGACGACGGTGTCGAACGCGTCTCCGCAATGGGTTTCGGCAACGCGATCAATGCGCTCACCAATCGGGAGCCCAGCGTCGCCCGTTACTTCTCGCAGCGATTCGCGCAGGTCACCAACCCACCGCTGGACAGTATCCGTGAAGCGGACGGGATGTCGCTGCGCGTTGCGCTCGGCGCCCGACCCCAGATCAGCAAGATCGCCACGGCAACAGCGCATTCGAACCGTCAGATCATCATCCCATCACCGATTCTCGACGCTGCCGCACTCGACGTGTTGCTCGCACAGGCCGAATCCCCCGTCCGCGTCTTCGACGCCACTTTCGCATTGCCGGAGGTAGCCGAGGGTGCCAATACGGCAGGCGACGACACCGCTGCGGTCGTCGACGCCGTCGATCGGGTGTGCACCCAGGTCGTCGAGTTCGCCTCCGCCACCGGCGGAATCGCCGTCCTCAGCGACCGTGCGGTCAGGGCCGATCGTGCCGCTTTGCCGATGATCTTCCTCGTCTCTGCGGTCAACCAGCGCCTGATCGCCTCGGGCACACGGCTACGCGTGTCCCTGGTGGCGGATTCGGGCCAGATCGAGTCGTCGCATCATCTTGCCGCGATCCTCGGCTTCGGAGCCGCTGCGGCACATCCACATTCGGTTGCGCGGCGCGCCACGCGCTCCGGTGATCCACAGGATGCGGCGACGGGATTCGCTCGCTGGGCCGCGGCAGCCACGAAGTCACTCATGAAGACCATGGGCCGCGTCGGATTGTGCACCGTCGAGAGCTACATCGGTGGCGAGTTCTTCGAGCCGAACTTCCTCGACACCTCCGACCCCATACTCGCAGAATGGTTTCCGACGATGCGCTCGCCTGCCGGTGGAGCCGCGCTTGCCGACGTCGTCGACGCCATCACGGGTGCTCACCGAGCCGCGATGGCCACACCGGCCGCGTCGTCGGACAAAGACCTCCCACTGCTCGGGCTCTTCAAGGAACGCGCCGACGGCGCAGGCCACTCCTTCGGCGTCGCGGCTGTCCGCGGCTACGGCCAGATGACCTCGGAGAAGCTGCAATTCGCCACGGCGACAGTCGACTCCGTTCGCGCCGACGAGGCCGGTGCCACGGATCTTCTACGACTGCTCACGCTCGGCGACCTCGACGACGCGTTCGGCGAGACCGCGCAGTTGTACTCGTCGAGCAGCTACGACAGGCTCAGCGATACCGAAATCGACGCATTCTCCATCACCGACGCCTACCGCGCATTCGCCGACGACCTCGCGCGGACCCGGGCGGAACGCCCGAGCGCCGTGCGCGACGTCCTCGACCTTCGTCGTGCCGAGACACCCCGTGGGCTGACAGATGTGCAGCCCGCCCATGAGATCACCGCAACCTTCGCGTCCGGAGCCATGAGTCATGGCGCCCTCGTAGCCCAGGCACACGAAGCAATTGCCCACGGCACCAACATGGTCGGCGCGTTGTCGAACAGCGGCGAAGGCGGCGAGCACTTTTCGAGATACGGCACGCTGCGTGCGTCGAGGATCAAGCAGTTCGCGTCGGGAAGATTCGGAATCTGGGCGGGGTACCTCGCCGACCCCATGCTCACCGAGCTCGAGATCAAGATCGGTCAGGGCGCGAAACCAGGTGAGGGAGGACAACTTCCGGCACCCAAGGTCACCGTCGAGATCGCCGCGGCCCGCGGTGGCACTCCGGGCGTCGAACTCGTCTCTCCCCCACCGCATCACGACACGTACTCGATCGAGGATCTCGCGCAACTCATCCACGACTGCAAAGCAGCGCGGGTGCGTGTGATCGTGAAGCTCGTGTCGTCGGAGGGCATCGGAACCATCGCCGTCGGAGTCGCCAAGGCAGGCGCCGACGTGATCAACGTCGCCGGGAACACCGGCGGCACCGGCGCGGCGTCGGTCACCAGCCTGCGCTACGCCGGACGTGCAGCCGAGATCGGCCTCGCCGAAGTGCACCAGGCGCTCTGCGCGCACGGTCTCCGCGACAAAGTTGTCCTCCGCGCGTCGGGGGCTCATCAGACAGGTCGCGACGTCGTGGTCTCGGCACTACTCGGCGCCGACAGCTTCGAGTTCGGCACCGCCGCCCTGATGATGATGGGCTGCGTGATGGCCAAGAACTGCAACATCAAGTGTCCGGCTGGCCTCACGACCAATCCCGAACTGTTCGACGGGGATCCGCGCGCCATGGCGCAGTACCTGCTCAACGTCGCGCACGATGTGCGGGAGATTCTCGCCGACCTCGCACTTGGAGATCTGCGCGCGGCACGCGGTCGCACCGACCTACTCGTCGGAATCGACCACCCTGCGATCGTCGGGCGCCTCGACACGGCGCCGCTCCTCGCGCGCGTCGACGGCGAAGCCATCACCGATCCGGTCTACCTCGAGGCCGACTTCTCCGTCGACGACTCGCTGCTGACCCAGGTGCGCGAGTCGCTCTTCGACGCCGGGGCCACCAGTGTCGTCACCACCCCGACGATGCTCGGCAACCGGAACAAGAGTGTCGGTGCGCAACTGGCCGTCGACATCGAGCGCATGCTCAACTACACCGCACCCGACGACCCCGCTTCCGAACACCCCACTTCCGAACACATCGACCTGGCGCCGACCGTCTACGTCGACGAACGCGGGCGTCGTTATCTCGCACCCGATTCCGTCACCATCCCCACGTCGGGGTCTGCAGGGTTGTCCTACGGCGCCTTCTGCAACGACGGCCTGCGCCTCGAGCACACCGGTACGTGCAACGACGGTGTGGGAAAGTCGATGTCGGGCGGCGCGGTCGTGGTGCGTTCTCCCGGTGGAGGTTCGCCCGCGGAGGGCGGCAACGTCCTGGTCGGCAACTTCGCACTGTTCGGGGCCACCGGTGGACGCCTGTTCGTCGAGGGTGAAGCCGGAGACCGCTTCGCCGTACGCAATTCGGGTGCCACCGCAGTGGTCGAGGGCATCGGCGAGTTCGGTTGTGAATACATGACCAACGGCGCCGTCCTCAACATCGGCGGATTCGGCCGAGGACTCGGCAACGGCATGAGCGGTGGCTCTCTCTATCAATACGATCCGGCCTGTGTGCTCGCCGACCGGATCAGTTCGGACTCGGTGCTCGTCGGGGCGATCACGGGGGTCGACGACCCGCTCGCCCCGATCCATCACCACGCGGTCCATCTACTCCTCGAGATGCATGCGGAGGCAACCGGTTCCGCGCTCGCCACCCGGCTCCTCGAGAACTGGGAGACCGAGCGGCACTACATCAGCTACGCGATGCCGCGCGCCCTGGTGACTCATCAGGACGCCCCGACGCTGTTGGCCACGCTCGGTCACCGCGCACTCGTCGACGAACTGTCCGGGTCCATCGCCACCGACCAAATCAGGACTCTCAAGCGACATGTCAAAAGCCAGACGCCGATACTCGACGGCCGCGTCCCCGACTACGGTCACACCGATGACGCCACGATGTACCGGCTCCTCAACGCGTTCACCGTGTTCCATCTCGCCCGCGAGATCGCCCAGACGCGTCTACGTCGTTCGAGATCGACGGTCGTCGGTGCGGATTCGCGGTCGGAACACCTCGTCGCGCGAGCCGCACGCAACCTCGTCCTGACCGAAGACTTCGACCTCATCACACGCGTGGGCACGTTCGTCCGCGACATCCTCGCCGACTACGACGAACAACAGATCGCCGCGCTCATCTCCGCCAAACGGATCGACGACTACAAGCGGGCGCTCGCCGCCCGCAACGTGCGCTCCGTCGACGCGCCGGCGACCTACGGCTGGATCATGCACCAGGACAACCACATCCGTGACGTGTTGGGTTCACTCCCCGACTTCGACGCCCTGTTCGCTTCGCGGACCGTGCCGACGGTCGTCGAGGCACTCGCGGCTGCGGAGCCGCACAGCCCCGTCGCGGCAGCGACACCACACAGCCCCGTCGCGGCAGACGACATCGCACCTCTCTCACACCCGAAGGCGGGATGACATGCAACTGCCCTATATTCCCACCGACATTCCCTTCACGGGCGACCAGAAAGCTTGGCTTGCAGGCTTCCTCGCGGGCCTGAACACGAGAATGACCATGCCGCAACCGGCCTCTGCGCTCGGCGTCGGACACACGCAGGCCGAATCGACGTCGGCCGGACAGTCCCAGCCATTGCTCATCGCCTATGGCACCCAGACCGGAAACGCGGAGATGCTCGCCGAGAAGGCGAAGGCGAAGGCCGCGGAGATCGGCCTCGATGCACGAGTCAGCGACCTTGCCGACCTCGACCTCGCCACGCTCGGCACGACGACTCGACTGCTCGTCGTCACGTCGACCTACGGTGAGGGCGACATGCCAGACGACGCCGAGGACTTCTGGCAGGCACTCGCCGCGCCCGAGGTCGGTCGACTCGACGGGCTGACATTCGGCGTTCTCGCACTCGGGGATTCGATCTACGATGGCTTCTGTCAGGCGGGCAAGAATGTCGACACGCGGCTCGCGGAACTAGGTGCGACACGGGTCGTCGAACGTGTCGACTGCGATGTCGACTATCAGCAGACGGCCGACGAGTGGCTGGCGCGGGCACTACCCCTGTTCGCGCAGGCCACATCTGAACCCGAATCGTCGACCGATGCGCAGGCGGGCGAAACCGGAGCCGCGACGACCGTCGCCGAGATCACTGACGTCGAGATCACTGGGACCGGCAGATCCGACGCAGCGAAGTCGCCGAAGCCGGCACGCCAACGCAAGTCGACGTGGGGTCGCAAGAATCCCTACCCGGCGACGGTGATCGCCAACAGCGTTCTCTCCGGCACCGGTTCGGCCAAAGAGGTTCGGCACCTGGTGATCTCGCTGGGCGACAGTGGCATCACCTACGAGCCCGGCGACGGACTGAGCGTCGTACCGCGCAACGATCCCGCGCTCGTCGACCGCATCATCGACAGGCTCGGTGTCTCACCGCAGACACCGGTCGTCGATCGCAAGGAGCAGCGTCTGCTGCGCAAGGCACTGCTGCACCGCTACGAGATCGCGACAGCGTCGAAGTATCTCGTCGACTACATCGCAGCTCGTAGCGGCGATGCCGAACTCACCCATCTCGCCTCCACCGGCGACCGCGAAGCGCTCGACGCGTGGCTGTGGGGTAAGGACGTGCTCGATCTGCTCAACGTCGACGAGTCGCTGACAATCACCCCCGACGAACTCCTCGCGGAGTTGCAGCCACTCGCCCACCGCGTCTACTCCATCTCGTCGAGCCCGCGGGCACACGCCGGCACCGTCCACCTGACGATGGCGACGGTCCGCTACCGGTCCGGCGAGCGCGACCGCGGTGGGGTGTGCTCGACGCACCTCGCAGACAGAATCGCCGACGACGAGACGATCGGCGTGTTCGTGACACCCAACAAGTCGTTCCGCCTCCCACCCGACGACGCGAAGGTCGTCATGGTCGGACCGGGTACCGGCATCGCTCCGTTTCGCGCATTCCTGCACGAGCGGGCCGAACGCGGTGCGGCGGGCAGCAACTGGCTGTTCTTCGGCGATCAACACGAGGCGTGCGATCACATCTACCGCGACGAAATAGACCAGTTCGTGGCCGACGGACTGCTCGACCGCCTCGACCTCGCGTTCTCACGCGATCAGGAACACAAGGTCTACGTGCAGGACAAGATGCGCGCTCACGGAGCCGAACTCTTCCGCTGGCTCGACGACGGCGCGTACCTGTATGTGTGCGGCGATGCGACTCGAATGGCGCGCGACGTCGACGATGCGTTGCACGAGATCATCGCCGAGCACGGCGGACACAGCGCCTCCGGGGCGCAGGATGTGGTGTCTCAGCTCAAGAAGGACAAGCGGTACATGCGTGACGTCTACTGACCTCGCCTCGATAAGCAGTTGAAAGGATGGCAACGATGCCAGCCAACCCGCCCGATCCCCGACAACCGACAACCGGCTCCGCGCGACGTTGCGCACGCGACGGCGCATGCCGCTGCAACCGGGCAGCACATGCCAGCGAGCTCGACGCATTGCTCGCCGACCCGCAGTTCTCGGGACATCTGTTGCGGGGCAACGCTTCCGCTATCGGGCCACACCTACCGCTGCTCGATCAGATCGTCGGTGTGACCGTTGCGGGACCTGTCATCCTCAACGATGTCGGCGTCCACGAGACGCCAACGGTGATGGGCGGGCCGATCCGCTGCCGCCCCGGCAGGGTGTCGTTGCGCCTGCACCCCGATCATCTCGGCGCCGCTCTCGTCAGCGAACCCGCCGCGCAGGCGCCGCCCATGCTCCGACTCTTCGACACCGACGGAAACACTGCCCACGCAACGTATCTGACGGAGGCGTCGGACAGATTGGCATTCGAGGCCATCGGACTATCTACCGACACGTTCTCGTCCGACGGCCCGCCCGACGTCGATATGGCGAACGAGGCGCCGGAGGTCGTCGTCTGTTCCGACGACTCGCTCGACGATCAGGTTGCCCAGCTCGACAGCATCCTCGTCGACGGAGGGGTCTCACGCCTTGCCTCGATGCCGGCACGAGAAGGCTTCGCACGCATCGAATCTCGCCAGGCCGTCGCTGCGCTCGAGCATGCGGCGCTACACGGTGTGGAACTGACGATGGCCGCGACGGCCCCCGGTTGTGTCCAGTTACATCACGATCAGCTCGACGGCGCACGCGAACACGAGGGACAGATGCTATTGGCGTCTGGCCGCGGACGGGCGATGATCAACTTCAATCTCGTCACCGAGTGCTGGGTGACCTGGTCGCAGGGTGTGTGGGGTCCGACCGGGTCCATCGAGATCTACGACCGCCACGCGCGATGCGGAATGGTGATCACGCAGACCGGCGCGGTACCGCCCGCGATGTTCGACGCGTGGGATCACCTGATGGCCGAACTGGCTGCCTGAACCGACCCTGCCCGACGACCCGATCGGTTGCTGATGGTGTGGCCGCGAGGTCATGTTCGACGACACGAAGCGCTCCGCACGAACACCGTTGGTAGACAACCACACCCGTCGAGGTGAGGTGGCGCGACTGAACGGTCCAGTGGTGTGCATGGTCGAGGTGTGTGAGTGACATGCCTCCACTGTGATGTAATGGCATTGTGCATTTCAACCATTACGGACGGGATGCAGTTGCGCTGGCCGTCGACTTGGCCAATAGCCCTCCGAGGGACGCGGACGAGCTCGTCGCCAGATGCGACACAGCAGGTTTCGTGTTCGACGCCGAGGACATCGGTCCCGACGACCTAGATCAGACGCTCGACTATCTCGAACACTGGCGGAATGTCGCGCGCGCCACCGACGAACAGACGCGCGCAGACCTCTTGAACGACTTGCTGTTACAGCACGCTGCCGCTCCCCGACTCACCAACCACGCGCAGACCGGGTGGCATCTACACTTCCGCGACGACGACGTCGCGGGCTGGCAGCAGATCTGTGTGCTCATCTCTGCCGCGACCGCGCTGCACCTCACCGGACGCGGCATCGACCGCATGGGTGCATGCGAACTCGCCGAATGCACACATGTCTTCGCCGATACGTCGCGCAACGGGCGGCAGCGCTACTGCTCACCGGCGTGCGCGAACCGAGCAGCTGTGCGACGCCACCGCGCCGCACATCCCAACGCAGGCCAGCGACGCTGACCCGCCAGTGGCCTTACTGTGTGTCAGTCGTCCTGCTGCGTCAGTCGTCCTGCTGCGTCAGTCGTCTTTCATGGCGCCGGGGGCGTTCGACTGCACCTGGAGCAAGAACTCGTAGTTGTTCTTGGTCTTCTTGAGCTGGCTGATCAGCAGGTCGATGGCCTGCTGCGAGTCGAGTCCGCTCAGCACGCGACGGAGCTTGTGCATGATGGCGAACTCCTCGGGAGACATCAGCAGTTCGTCCTTACGGGTGCTCGACTGGTTGACGTCGACAGCCGGGAACACACGACGATCCGCGATCTTGCGGTCGAGCTTGAGCTCGGCGTTACTGGTGCCCTTGAACTCCTCGAAGATCACCGTGTCGCCGGTCGAACCGGTCTCGACCAGCGCAGATGCGATGATCGTCAGCGATCCGCCGTTCTCGATGTTGCGAGCGGCGCCGAGGAATCGCTTCGGCGGGTAGAGCGCCGTCGAATCGACACCACCGGACAGGATGCGTCCCGAAGCGGGCGACGCGTTGTTGTACGCACGGCCGAGGCGGGTGATCGAGTCGAGCAGCACCACAACGTCTTTGCCCTGCTCGACGAGGCGCTTGGCGCGCTCGATCGCGAGCTCCGAGACCGACGTGTGGTCTGACGGCGGACGATCGAAGGTCGAGGCGATGACCTCACCCTTGACCGAACGCTGCATGTCGGTGACCTCTTCGGGTCGCTCGTCGACGAGGACCACCATGAGGTGACATTCGGGGTTGTTGATCGCGATCGCGTTGGCGATGTCCTGCAGGATCGTCGTCTTACCTGCCTTCGGAGGCGACACGATCAGTGCGCGCTGCCCCTTGCCGATCGGCATGATGAGGTCGATGACGCGGGTGTCGAGTTGCTCTTTGGCGGTCTCGAGACGCAGTCGCTGGTTCGGGTACAGCGGTGTCAGCTTGTTGAAATCCGGTCGCTTACGGGCGGATTCGACATCTGACCCGTTGACCGAGTCGAGACGCACCAACGGATTGAACTTCTGTCGCTGATTCTGCTGCTCGCCATCACGCGGCACCTTCACGGCACCGGTGATCGCGTCGCCACGACGCAAACCGTTCTTGCGAACGAGATTCATCGAGACGTACACGTCGTTGGGACCGGCGAGGTAACCCGAGGTCCGCACGAAGGCGTAGTTGTCGAGAACGTCGAGAATGCCTGCGACAGGCTGCAACACGTCGTCTTCGGAGATCTGCGGCTCGCCGCCACCCGATCCGTCACGGTCACGTCCACGGCGACGTTCACGGAAGCGACGACCGCGGCGTCCGCGACCACCTTCGCCATCGTCGTCGCGATTGTTGTTGTCGCGATTGTTGTTGGGGCCCTGGTTCTTGCCGCTGTTCTGGCCGCCCTCGCTGCTTTGGTTGCTTCCGCCCTGCTGAGCCGAGTTCGAGCCGTTCGAGTTCGAACCGCCCTGCCCACCGTTGCGGTTGCGGGTGCGGTTGCGATTGTTGCCGCCCTGGTTCGACGCGTGGTCGGACTCGCCGCGCCCGTTGTCACCGCGATCGTTGTCACCGCGCCCGTTGCCACCACGGTCGTTGTCACCGCGGTGATTGTTCGACTGGTCGCTGTCGGTCCGAGTGCTCTGCGCGCTCGACTCCACCGACGCACCGTTCGCCGAGTCGGTAGCAGCACCGTCGGCATAGCCACTGCTGGCAGGAGTACTGCCGGCAGACTTCTCCGACTGCGGGCTCGCAGTGGTCTCGGAGGTGATCGTCATCTGCTCCGGCGCAGCCTCGGCAGATGTCGCGGTCTTCGTACGGCGGGTCGCGCTGCGGACCGCCTTGGGAGCCTCACCGGCAACAGCCTCGGCCTTGGGTGCGGTTGCCTTCTGTGCGTCGGCGGCAGGTGATCCTGCGCCCTGGCGCTCCTTGATGGCGGCGATCAGATCGCCCTTGCGCATTCCGGACGTGCCCTTGATGCCCAGCTCACCTGCGAGTGAACGGAGTTCGGTCAGCACCATGCCGGAGAGGCCTGCGCGCGGCTTGGTCTTGGGTGCGCCTTGGTCGTCGGCGACGCTTGGCGCGGTGATCAGGTCCGTATCAGTCACGGATGTCCTTTCGTTCCTCCGCAGTCAGATGCTGCATGAGGTCGTGATATCGCCTACTGAGGTGTCCGACGCCGCTCGATCGGCTCGACGCGTCGTCAACCTTCAGAGGAAATGACCGCCGTCCGTGGTGGACGGGCGGACAAGATTGTGGTCCGGCTGCGGTATGTCACTCCTGAACTGCTGTGCTCTCGACAAGAATCTGCTCTCGACAAGAAGTGCCGACTCGCGGATTGCGCGATGCCCCAGATCGGTGACTGCTCATGTGCACACCCGGGAGCCGACCGGATGTTGATCAGAGATCGGTGAGAAGCACGGCGGAACGAGCCTGCGCGGCTAGACCAGTTTATGATAACCCCCCAGGCATGGTACCGGCAACACGCCGAATCCGCATGAGGAGATTCAGCCGATCTGGACGCCGCCGGCAATCTCGAGTTGCTGCACGCGAAAGCCCTGTTCGCCTGCCAGTTCGCGGGTCGTCGAATCGACCGATCGCGTGTCGAGGACCAGCACGCTAGGGCCTGCCCCGGAGACTGTTGCCGCGTATCCCCGCGCCCGGAGGGCGGCGACGAGCCGCGCGGTCTCGGGCATGGCGGCCGCGCGATAGGGCTGATGCAACCGGTCGTCGGTTGCTGCAAACAGACAACTCGGATCGGACGTCAGGGCTACGACGGCGAGCGCTGCACGACTGACATTGAAGATCGCGTCGGTACGCGGGACGTCGTCGGGCAGCAGCCCACGGGTGAACGACGTCGACGACTCGGTCGACGGAACGAAGGCTGTCGCGCGGATCGCGGGGTGGACATCGAGCCGCCGCGCGCCATAGCGGGCATGCTCACCGGGTTCGATCCAGGTCACGACCGCGGACCCCAGCACGCTTGCCGCGGCGTTGTCGGGGTGCCCCTCGAAGGCGCTGGCCAGTTGCACCAGGTCGGCGTCGGAGATGGGGTCGCCGAGGCCTGCGGCGACGACAAGCCCCGACGCTGCGGCGAGTCCTGAGACCGCGGCCGAGGCCGACGATCCGAGGCCGCGCGAATGCGGGATCGCGTTGACCGTCTTCAGGTGCAGCCCAGCGGCCGACACCCCCGCGTGCGCGAGTCCTGCGAGGAGCGCGCGGACGACGAGATGGTTGGCATCACGCGGCACGTCGTCGGCTGCCTCACCCACGACGTCGACGTCGATGCCCGCGGGTGTCGTCGATGCGACGACCTCGTCGTAGAGGCCGAGCGCGATGCCGAGCGAGTCGAACCCCGGTCCGAGGTTCGCACTCGACGCAGGCACGCGCACCTTGGTCGAAAGACCTTCCGGCAGTTGCCTATACACCGTATCCGGGCTGACCATTCGTCGGGCCGTCCCAGCTTCAGGCGACGCCGAGTGCATCGGCAACAGCCACGGGATCGACGGGAATCGCCTCGACTTCCGGCATGCCGAGGAGCGCGGTGTCGGGGTCCTTGAGGCCGTTTCCGGTCACGGTGCACACAACCGTCTGGCCCGGAGTGATCCAACCGTCGGCGTGGGCCGCGAGCAGGCCCGCCACGCTGGCAGCGGACGCGGGCTCGACGAAGACGCCCTCTTTGCCCGCCACGAGGCGATACGCCTCGAGCAGCTTCTCGTCGGTGGCTGCGCGGAACTGGCCGCCCGACTCCTCCTTGGCCGCGACGGCCTGGTTCCAGCTTGCGGGCGACCCGATGCGGATCGCGGTGGCGATGGTCTCGGGATCTTTCACCGGCGCTCCGTTGACCAGCGGAGCAGCACCGGCTGCCTGCACACCGAGCATGCGCGGAAGATCGCTGATGCCGTCGGCGTGGTACTCGCGATAGCCCTTCCAGTACGCGGTGATGTTGCCCGCGTTGCCCACCGGGAGCACGTGCACGTCGGGCGCGCGACCGAGGACGTCGACGATCTCGAATGCCGCGGTCTTCTGCCCCTCGATACGCGCCGGATTGACCGAGTTGACCAGCTCGATCTCGGTGAACTCCGCGGTGGCCTTGCGCGCGAGTTCGAGACAGTCGTCGAAGTTGCCCTGCACCTGGATGATCTTGGCGCCGCTCATGACCGCCTGGGCGAGCTTGCCCATCGCGATCTTTCCTTCGGGAATCAAGACGGCGCAGGTGATACCGGCGCGGGTGGCGTAGGCAGCCGCCGACGCCGACGTATTGCCCGTCGACGCGCACAGGACTGCGGTCTTGCCGTTGTTGACCGCGTTGCTCACGGCCATGGTCATGCCGCGGTCCTTGAACGAGCCCGTCGGGTTGAGGCCCTCGACCTTGAGGTACACCTCACAGCCGGTCAGCTCCGACAGGTATGGCGCCGGTACCAGCGGGGTCGCACCCTCGAGGAGGGTCACGACCTTCCAGTCGTCGCCGACGGGCAGTCGTGAACGATAGGCCTCGATCAGCCCCGGCCAGCCTGCGTGCACAGGCGCGTGCGCGGGTGCGTTGGTCGCGTCAGTCATCGGTTCCTTCCAATCGCAGAACGCTGGAAACCGTGTTCACGGAGTCCATGTCCTCAAGTGCTGCAACGCATTCCGACTGAGCTCGATCGGGTGCGCGGTGTGTGACGACGATCAGCCGGGCGTCGTCGCCCGCGCCTTCCTGACGGACTGCGGCAATACTCACCGATCGCTTCGAGAATTCGTTGGCGACCTGCGAGAGTACACCGGGCTTGTCGGCGACTCGCATGGAGACGTAGTAGCGGGTGGGCACTTCGTCGATCGACGCAATCGGCAACGACGCGTAGGTCGATTCGAGTGGTCCGCGACCACCGTGCACCTTGTTTCGCGCAGCCATCACCATGTCGCCGAGCACCGCCGATGCCGTCGGCGAACCGCCGGCACCCTGTCCGTAGAACATGAGCCTTCCCGCGTTCTCGGCCTCGACCACGACCGCGTTGAACGCCCCGTTGACCGTTGCGAGTGGGTGCGACAACGGGATCAGCGCCGGGTAGACACGCGCCGACACACGCTGCGCACCATCGTCACCCCGCACACGCTCACAGATCGAGAGAAGTTTGACCGTGCAGTCGAACTTCTTCGCCGCAACCAGGTCGTCGGACGTCACGTTCGTGATGCCCTCGCGGTAGACATCGGCCGCGGTCACACGAGTGTGGAACGCGATCGACGCGAGGATCGCGGCCTTGGCTGCCGCGTCGTAACCCTCGACGTCGGCCGTCGGATCGGCCTCGGCGTAACCCAGACGTCCTGCCTCTGCGAGGGTTTCGGCGTAGTCGGCACCGGTCTCGGCCATTTCCGAGAGGATGAAGTTGGTGGTGCCGTTGACGATTCCGGCGACTCGCTCGACGGTGTCGCCCGCGAGGGACTGCATCAGCGGACGCACCACCGGAATTGCTCCGGCGACGGCCGCCTCGAAGTACAGATCCACTTTCGCGTCGGCGGCCGCGGTGGCGAGTTCGCCCGTGTACTCGGCGAGCAGCGCCTTGTTGGCAGTCACCACAGACTTGCCCGATTGCAGTGCGGTGCGGATCAATTCGCGTGCGGGGTCGATTCCGCCCATGAGTTCGACGACGATGTCGACATCGTCGCGTGCCACGAGTGCCGCGGGGTCGTCGGTGATCAGTTCCTGAGCGATCTTGCGTGGTCGAGTCAGATCACGCACCGCGACGCCGCGCAATTCGACGGGCGCACCGACCCGAGCCCTCAGGTCGGCGGCGTTGTCCTCGATGATCCGCACGACCTCGGAACCCACGTTGCCCATACCGAGGACCGCGACGCCGATCGTCTTGTCCTGCGCTGTCATGTCTTGTCCCGCCGATTGGTCTTGCCCTACCGAGTTGTCTTGTCCTGCTGATTCTTCTTGTCCTGCACCGTTGCTCATTCAGCTCACCTCTAGCCGCAGATAGTCGTCGAGTGTCTCGCGGCGAAGAATCACCCTCGCCGTACCGTCGGCCACCGCGACCACAGCCGGCCGCATCGCCATGTTGTATCGGCTCGACATCGAATAGCAGTACGCACCGGTCGCCGCGACGGCGATCAGATCGCCGGGTTCGAGGTCGCCGGGTAGCCAGCAGTCCTTGATCACGATGTCGCCACTCTCACAATGCTTTCCGACGACGCGGCTGACCACCGCGTCGTCGTCGGACACCCGTGAGACCAACCGCACGTCGTACTCGGCCTGATACAGCACCGTTCGGATGTTGTCGCTCATGCCTCCGTCGACGGACACGTAGCGACGCACCGACCCGCCGCCGAGTTCGACGTCTTTGATGGTCCCGACCCGGTAAAGCGTGATGGTGCCCGGCCCCGCGATCGCGCGACCGGGTTCGACGGCGATGGTCGGCATCGGCAGGCCAACCGCTTCCGATTCGCGGCGGACGATGGCGGCGAGTGTCTCGGCGACGTCGGCGATGGGCAGCGGACGTTCGTCGGGAAGGTACGAAATACCCAGTCCCCCACCGAGATCGACGATCGACATCTGCGATGTCTTGTCGACACCGAACTCGTCGACGACGTCGTGCAGCAATCCGAGCACGCGATGTGCCGCGAGCTCGAAACCGTCCATGTCGAAGATCTGGGAGCCGATGTGGCTGTGCAGCCCCACCAGTCGCAGGTTGTCGGTGGCGAAGACGCGTCGAACCGCTTCCATGGCGACGCCGCCCGACAGCGCGAATCCGAACTTCTGATCCTCGTGCGCCGTGGCGATGAACTCGTGGGTGTGGGCCTCGACGCCGACCGTCACGCGGATCAGTACGTCGGCAACAACGCCGCGCTCGCCCGCCAAGCGGTCGAGGCGCTCGATCTCCATCATCGAGTCCAGCACGATGTGACCGACACCGGCCTCGAGTGCCGCGTCGAGTTCGTCGAGGCTCTTGTTGTTGCCGTGCAAGGCGATTCGCTCGGCCGGGAAGCCCGCGTGAAGGGCGATCGCGAGCTCACCACCCGAACAGACGTCGAGTGACAGACCCTCCTGGTCGACCCAGCGCGCAACCTCGCTGCACAGGAACGCCTTCGACGCGTAGTGCACACGTCCGTAGGGCCCGAACGCGGTCATCATGTCGCGGCAGCGGGAGCGGAAATCATCCTCGTCGAGCACGAACAGCGGGGTGCCGAATGTCTCGGCCAGCTCGCCTACTCCGACGCCCGCGATGGTCAGCTCACCGGACTCGGCACGAACAGCATTGCGCGGGAAGACGTTTGCGGGGATCTGCGCCACCGCGGCAGGGTCATTCGGCTGCTGGGCCAACTGCGGTGCCGCTTGGGTCTCGGCGTGGCGCGGTCCCGCCGGATGCGCGTTCACATCCGCTCCGGAGCGCTGACGCCGATGAGATCGAGTCCGTTGCGCAGCACCTGACGGGTTGCCGCGCTCAGCGCAAGGCGCGCGCCGTGGATGTCACCGGGTTCCTCATCGCCCTGTGGCAGCACCCGATTATGGGCGTAGAACCGGTGGTAGGCACCCGCGAGCGACTCCAGGTAGCGCGAGATGCGGTGCGGCTCACGCAGTTGCGCCGCCGTGGCCACCACCTCGTCGAAGTCGCCGATCGTGCGGATCAGATCGCCCTCGGTGTCGGAGTCGAGCAGGTCGAGGTGTTCGAGTCGGGGCTTGAGGCCCAGTTCGTCGGCGTTGCGAGCGATCGCCGACAACCGCGCGTGTGCGTACTGCACGTAGTAGACCGGGTTGTCGTTGGACTGCTTGGCCAGCAGGTCGAGGTCAATGTCGATGTTGACGTCGATCGACGAGCGGATGAGTGCGTAGCGCGCGGCGTCGACTCCGACCGCGTCGACGAGATCGTCGAGCGTGATCACGGTGCCGGCACGCTTGCTCATCCGCACGGGCTTGCCGTCGCGGACGAGGTTGACCATCTGGCCGATGAGGACCTCGACGGTGTCGGGATCGTCACCGAGTGACGCGGCCGCAGCCTTGAGTCGCTTGATGTAGCCGTGGTGGTCGGCGCCGAGCATGTACATGCACAGGTTGAAACCGCGGTTGCGCTTGTCGCGGTAGTAGGCGATGTCGCCCGCGATGTAGGCGGCCTCGCCGTCGCTCTTGATGACGACGCGATCCTTGTCGTCGCCGAAGTTCGTTGTGCGCAGCCACCACGCGCCGTCGGATTCGTAGAGGTTTCCGTTTGCGCGCAGCTCGGCGATGCACTCCTCCACGAGGCCCGAGGTGAACATCGAGTTCTCGTGGGTGAACACGTCGAAGTCGGTTCCGAACTCGTGCAGGCTCGACTTGATGTGGTCGAACATCAGCTCGACGCCCACCGAGCGGAAGGTCTCGCGACGCTGCTCCTGCGGCTGCTCGAGTACGCCCGGTACCGCCTCGACGACCTGATTCGCGATCTCGACGATGTACTCGCCCGCGTAACCGTCCTCGGGCGTCGGCTCACCGAGTGCCGACGCTTCGAGTGACCGTGCGAACTTGTCGATCTGCGAGCCGTGGTCGTTGAAGTAGTACTCGCGGGTGACCTTCGCCCCGCGTGCGGCCAGCACCCGCCCGAGCGCGTCGCCCACGGCGGCCCACCGGGTGCCACCGAGGTGGATGGGGCCGGTCGGGTTGGCGGAGACGAACTCGAGGTTGATGGTCTTGTCGGAGAACTCGTCGCCCCTGCCGTAGTCGACGGTGTTGGTGAGGACGGTCTCGATCACGCTGTTCTGAGCGGCCGCTGCAAGCCAGATGTTGACGAATCCCGGGCCCGCGACCTCGGCTTTGTCGATTCCGTCAGCCGCGGAGAATGCGTCGGCGAGCCAGCCGGCGAGCTCACGCGGGTTGACGCCGAGCTTCTTGCCGAGTTGGAGTGCGACGTTGGTCGAGTAGTCGCCGTGATCAGCGAGGCGCGGGCGCTCGACGACCACGGAGTCGGGCACCAGAGAAGCGTCGAGTCCGTGGTCGGACACGACGGTCCGGGTCACGGCACTCAGCAATGCAGCGAGGTCGGCGGGAGTCACAGGTCACCATCCTATTGGCCTGCATTCTTCGGGCGACAACGCCCCTGGTAGGTGGCGTCGGTGTACGGGTAGCCGAAAGCCTCTAGGAGGCGTGCTCGTGAGGGAGCACGGTCGGTGTGAAGGGTTCGATCGTGGGTTCAACCCCTGAACGAACGGTCACGATCGACCACTCCGGAATCTCGACCCACTTGGTATCGCGGTACTCGAGTTCCAATGGTTCGGACACCACGATGCGCCCGTCAGCGGGGAGTTCGATATCTCCCCCGCGGTCGCCGGCGGTCAATCGCATCGTGCCTACCGAGTGATAGAGCGAATTCGACGCCCGATTGCTCGAGTAGCGCACCGCGTAGATCTCCTCGCCGTTGGCGGCGCAGATCGTGGCACTGAACGGGGCGTCGACGCCGTTGTCGGTGCGCGCCTGCTCCACACGCCCGACCAGGCGCGCCAACGCACCCTTGGGATCGGTGTCGAGTCCGTAGGTCAACGCGAGGTAGAAGCAGAGTTCGGTGTCGGCGTTGCCCTCGATGAACGGATACAGCTCGGGCGCCACGTCGAGTGTGAGGTCGCGCTTGAGCCGGAAGAAGTCGCCGATTTCGCCGTTGTACTGAAACAGCCACCGCCCGTACTGGAATGGGTGACAGTTTGCTCGATCGATCGTGCCTCCCAGCGCAGCCCGGACGTGGGCGAGGAACATCGGCGAGGAGACCTGTTCGGCCAGCCGATGCAGATTTGCGTCACTCCATGCGGGCCCTACATCGCGGTATTGACCCGGGAAGCTGCGATCACCCCACCATCCGACACCGAATCCGTCGCCGTTGGTCGGCCACGCGTGGTTACGGAACATCGACGTCATCGGCGCACCGGGAAGGTACAACTGCCGCGCCTCGAAGCTCTGATCGACCAGTGAGTGTGAGGGCCTGGTGAGAAGGTCTTCGATGCGAATGGGAGAACCAGCGTAGGCAAGCCAGCGGCACATGGTTTCGACGCTAACAGGGTGCGCCGTTGCGCGCGGGAATCACGGCGACGAGCTCGTAGAGTTCATGGCATGATCTCGGCGATTCGACTCTTCAACGACGACGGCGGCCGATCCCACGTCGAGTACGGCACGATCTCTCTCGACGCCGGCACGTTGCGGTCGTCCGATACGGCGACGACTACGGCGGCTTTTCAGGAGACAGCGCAGGGCGGATCGTTCGCCTGGCACACCGCCCCGCGTCGGCAGTACGTGATCACACTTGCTGGAGTCCTCGATTTCATCACCCGCGACGGCGAGCGCTTTCGGCTCGAGCCCGGCGTCGTACTTGTTGCCGAGGACACCGACGGCAGCGGTCACCAGTGGGAGCTGATCGGCGACGATCCGTGGCGGCGCCTGTACGTCGGCCTCGCCGACGACGCGGCGTCGGGCTTCGTGGCGGGGGCTGAAGGCTAGGCCTGTCCGGGGAGCGATGCCCACGACGGGAGGCCGGGAGAATATAACTGTGCCCCCGGCAGGATTCGAACCTGCGGCCTTCTGCTCCGGAGGCAGACGCTCTATCCCCTGAGCTACGGGGGCTCATCGGGCGCAGCAAGCCTAACCCACGGCGACAACAGATCCCAACCCGGTCGGTACGCGTGTCAGAACCGTGGCGGACCGTCGGTGCTGGGATGGCCGGCTGACGTGCGGGGCCGAGCGCTCCAGATGTGTGTCGTATCGAAGGATGTGGGTGCTGCAGCGCCCACATCCTTCGATACGACACACATTTACGGGGCGGTCAGCGTCCGGACGGTGACGGTGGAGCCGGATTCGCCGCGCAGCACGTGCAACTGCGACGGAATACGGGCACGCAGTTCGTCGACGTGGCTGACCAAGCCAACAACTCTGCCGCCCGAACGCAATTCGTCGAGCACGCCCATCACCAGGTCGAGGGACTCCGGGTCGAGGGTGCCGAACCCCTCGTCGATGAACATCGTGTCGAGCACACGGCCGCCCGCTTCGCTCGACACGACGTCGGCAAGTCCGAGTGCCAGCGCCAGGGACGCGAAGAACGTCTCGCCACCCGAGAGGGTTGTCGCCGCACGCGTGACACCCGTGTACTCGTCGCGCACCTCGATACCGAGACCGCCACGACGCCCCCGCGGCCCTCCGGCATCGGAGTGTGCGAATTCGTAACGGCCAGAGGACATGTGCCGAAGTCGATCCGACGCCGCGACCAAGACTTCTTCGAGGCGTGCCGCGAGGACGTACGAGCGCAGTGTCATTCGCTTCGCGTTCTGCCCTCGTCCACTCACCAATTCGGCGAGATCGTGGATCTCCTTCTGCCGCAGACGAATCGGCTCGAAATCGGTCAGCGCCTCCCAGTAGAGGGTGACGTGATCGGCCAGCCCGGTCGCTCGCCGCGTGGAGACGGCCGCAGCGCCGGACGCGGCGTCGCAGCGGGCGCGCACCGTCTCGAGCGTGGTCTCGAGGTGAGCCAGGCCGACGGGCTCGGTTGCCAGCGCCGAACGCACGTCGTCGTCGTCGAGCGTGCCCTGCGCCTCGACTCTCAGGCCGTGCGCCTTGCGCAGCGACGACTCCCAGACCCCCATCTGCTCGTCCGTCGCCATCGCCGCTCGCACCGCGGTCTCGTCGGCGAACTGCGCTTCGTCGCACGCGGACGCGGCGCGGCTCGCCGCCTGTGTCGCCCACTCTCCGGCACGGCGCACCTCCGCACGCGCATCTCGCAAAGCCGTCGCGCAGCGACACAGTTCGGCCAGTTCGGCCCGGCGGCCGCTGACATCGCCCCGGCCTCCGGTTGCCGTCGAGACCTCCGCGTCGAGCGACTCGAGTTCGCCACGCAGGGAGTCCAGACGCACGGACGCCGCAGCCCGCCGCGCCTGAATCTGCGATCGTTCGGCCTGCCATGTGCTGGTCCGCCCGTCCAATTCGTCGACGACGCGCTGCAGCTTGTCGACCGACGCCGCGGCGTGTTCGGCTTTCGTGCGCCGCTTGACCGTATCGTCGCGATCGGAGCATACGGACTCGCGCTCCGCATCACCGATCATCTTGTCCAGATTGGCTTTTCGCTCGCGATAGGTGTCCAGCGACGAGCGCGCACGCGTCAGCTCGGCGGAGGCGCGGTGTTCGATGTCAGCAGCCGCCGCCTCGTCGGCGTCGCCCACATGATCGCCTGGATCGCTCGTCGTGGGTGCGGGGTGCTCGCGCGAGCCGCAGACGGTGCACGGCTCGCCGTCGACGAGTTGGGACGCGAGTTCGGCCGCCATCCCGGCAAGGCGACGTTCGCGAAGGTCGAGCAGTCTGGTCCGTGCGTCATTGTGCGCCGAGTGTGCGTCGGCGACAGCGCGCTCGGCACGACTGAGTACAACCTCGAGTTTGTCGCGCTCATCGATGGCCTCGAGAATCGACGTCTGCTGTGCCTGCTGATTGCGCAGCGTCTCGATCCGGGCACGCTGCTCATGGGCATCGTGCAGGGCAGCGATAGCTGCGGTCCGTTGCTCCGGCAGCGCCGCGAGCGCGTCGTCGAGTTCGACGGTGCGGGTGGCGGCAGCCGAGACCTCGGCCTCAGCTGCGCCGATCGCAGCGATCAGCGTGGGACGTTCGAGTGTCCTGCGCACCAGCGGTTCGAGCCGACCCGACTCCGCCGCCCAGGTGTCGATCGCGCGGGCCAACTCGGTGTCGTCGCACTCGCGCGCCCACGCCGCCTCCACCTCTTCGGACACCGCATGCTCGGACACGGCCGATTCCGCTGCCGCACGGAGTGCATCGGCAGCACGGGCGTTGGCGATCGCCTGCTCGTGATCGGCGAGCACGGGGACCACGGGCGCCGCGCGACGCGCGGCGGCGAGTGCCTTCTCGGCGACATCGAGTTCGGGCTCGGCGGCGTCGAGTTGTTCGATGCGTGACCGCGCGGCGAGTCCACGCTGCCTGTCGTGCATCATCTTTCTGCCGCGGTCGTATGACTGCTGCGCGGCGTCGAGTACGTCGCGCGCCTCCGCCAACGCCGTGGCGTCGCGGCGTTCTGCCTCGCGAGCGTCGTCGAGGCATTTCTGCGCCCAGGCCATGTCGGGCTCAATGGGTGCCTCGACGTCGGCCAGGGCCCCGATCTGTGCGGCGATGCGGTCGATCGACGCCGCCTTTGCGTCGAGCGCCGCTGCACTCTCTCGCGCACGCTCGCGCAGCCACTCCTCGACGTCACCGAATCGCTCGGTGTCGAAAAGTCTCTCCAACAACGCTTCTCGCTCTTCGTTGGGTGCGCGCAAAAACCGCGAGAAGTCGCCCTGCGGGAGAAGCACGACCTGGAAGAACTGCTCGGCACTCATGCCGAGGAGCTCGCTCACGGTCTCGCCGATCTCGGGCAACCGGGTGAGTGCCACCCCCGACCCGTCGACCCACTCGAGCGTCGCCTTCGCCTGGACCTTTGTTGTCCCCGTCCCCCGCTTCTTGGGGCGCTGATACTCGGGCGACCGGATGATGCGGAATCGGCGGCCGTTGATCGTCGCTTCTACCTCGACCTGCGGAACCTGTTCTGCCGGAGCGTGATCGGAATGCAGACGTTTGGCCTCGTTCCGGGCGCCGGGCACCCTGCCGAAGAGCGCGAACGCGACGGCGTCGAGCACCGTCGTCTTGCCTGCACCCGTCTGCCCGTGCAGCAGGAACAGGCCGTCGGCTCCGAGCGCGTCGAAGTCGATCGCCGTATCGTCGGCGAACGGCCCGAACGCGCTCATGCGCAACCGATGAAGTCTCATGCCGACTCTGCCACCCGGTGGCCGTCTGCCGGCGCGTCGATCTCGAAGAGCGCCAACGGCTCGCAGGATGCGACCTGCTCCGGCTCGCCGACGACAGCGCGTAGCGCGCTTTCCACAAGCGCCCGCTCACGGGTAGTCGGCTTGTCGCGTACATCGGTGACGAAGGATGTGATGATCTCCGCATCGCTGCGACCGCGCACCCGAGAGCGGTAGTCGACGCTGTTCTCGGCGTCGGGACGCTGCCACTGCACGTGCACGGCATGCGGAAACCGTTGTCGCAGAACACGCATCGCGTCGACCGGGCGGACCGCATCGGTCAGCGTCGCTTCGACGTAGTCGTCTTCGGCAATCGACAGCGACTCGTCGGTCAGCAACTCGTCGAGCGTGCCCCGCAGCGACGTGAGACCGCGCACGATCGGCAGATCGTGGCGACGGACGTCGGACACACCGTCGGCGTCGAGGTCGATGAGCCACACCGCTTTGTGGTGTGTGTTCTCGCCGAACGAGTACGGGATGGGCGACCCGCTGTAGCGGACTGTCGGCGTGAGTTCCTGCGGCGAGTGCAGGTGGCCGAGTGCGACGTAGTCGACCCCCGAGAACACCTCGGCCGCAACGGTTTCTACTCCCCCGACGCTGATCGAACGTTCGGACCCGGTGGCGAGACCACCGACGACGAACGCGTGCGCGACGACCACCGAACGCGCATCGCGTGCGGCGAGATCGGCGCGGATGCGTTCCATGGCCGCAGTGAGCACATCGGAGTGTCCGCGCGCGTCGTCGACGCCGAGTTCGGTTCGCGTGACCTCGGGTTCGAGGTACGGGATTCCGTAGATCGCCACGTCTCCGTGTTCGTCGGAGAAGACGATGGGGTCGGCGATCGACGCCACCGAGGTGCGCAGATGCAGACCACCGGCTGCGGCGAAGCCCGATCCGACACCCAGACGTGTCGGCGAATCATGATTGCCGGAGGTCACGACGATCGCGGCACCGGCGGCCGCAATCGCGGCAAGGCCGTCGTCGTAGACGCGGACGGCGTCGGCCGAGGGCACCGACCTGTCGAAGACGTCGCCCGCCACCACGACGACATCGACCGATTCCGCGGCGACGACGTCTGCGAGGTGACGCAGCGACGCGCGCTGGTCATCGAGCAGGTCGGCGCCGTGGAAGGTTCGGCCGATATGCCAGTCGGAGGTGTGCAGGATTCGCATGGGAAACACCGTACGATCTGCCACCGACAGATCCGGGGAGGCGCGTCAGCCCGCCCCGGATGCCGTCACGCTGCCCCGGCCTCTTCCACCGCACCTTCGGCGGCCGCTGCGGCCTTGGCTTCTGCCGCAGGCGGATACGAACGCTGCGTCGCCGGCCGCTTGAGGAACAGCGTTGCGACGACGCCGATCAGCAATGCCGCCGCGGGCAGATAGAGGGTCTGTCCCATTGCGAGCGCGAACGGCTCACGGACGGGGTGACCGAAGACCTCGATCGGCAACTGCTTGGCGCTGTCGTTGTTCGACGCGGTGTCCATGCCGGGCAGATTCGCGGCCAGTCTCGTCTGCATCAGTGCGCCGACAGCAGCCGCGCCGATCACCGAGCCGATCATTCGCGTGGTGTTGTAGACGCCTGCTCCCGCACCAGCCTGGTACCAGGGGAGGTCGCGGGTTGCGGTCGCCGCGAGCGGCGCCCAGATACCCGCCGACGCGATGCCCATCAGCGCCAGCGGCAGGATCAGCTGCCACACGGGGGTCGCCGACCGCGCGATGCTGCCCATCCAGAACAGCGAGATCGATGCCAGGAACAGACCCGTGGAGATGATGAGGCTGGGATGCACGCGGTCGAGAACTCGCCCGACGATCGGTGCGAGGATGCCGGTGAAGATCGCCATCGGCACCATGACCAACGCCGATTGCGTGGGCGTCATGCCGCCGACGAGCTGCAGGAAGAACATGGCCGGAATCATCTGACCGGAGATCGCGAAGCCCATCGAGGCGATACCGATGTTGGACAACGAGAAATTGCGCTGACGGAACAACGAGAGCGGAACGAGCGGTTCGGTCTTGACTCGCGACTCCCAGAAGATGAACAGCGCGAACACGACGACGCCCACGATGATGAGCGCCCAGATCCACGGCGCCCAGTCGTACTTCTCACCGTCTTGAATACCGAACACCAAGGCGGACAGACCGATTGCCGACAGTACGACTCCGACCCAGTCGAAGGAGTGGTCGTGCTTCTCGACCTCGGGCACGAGCACGGCCGCGAGGATCAGGCCGATGATGCCGACGGGGAGGTTGACGAAGAAGATCCACTCCCAGCCGAGGTTGTCGGTCAGCACGCCGCCGAGCAGCGGGCCGACCAGCGTTGCCACACCGGCGACGGTGCCCCAGACACCCATTGCCGCACCACGCTTTTCGGGCTGGAAGATACGCGTGATCATGGCCATCGTCTGCGGCGTGATGAGTGCGGCTCCGACGCCCTGCAGTCCGCGCGCTGCGATCAGTTCGCCGATCGAGCCGGAGAACCCGCACCAGACGCTCGCGGCGGTGAACACCACAAGGCCCACCTGGTAGACGGTCTTGGGTCCGTACTTGTCGCCCAGCCTGCCCGTGATCAGCAGCGGCACAGCGTAGGTCAACAGATACGCGCTGGTCACCCAGACGATGCCGTTGACGTCGGTATCGAGCGCCGCACGGATCTGCGGCTGTGCGACGGCGACGATCGTCATGTCGACGAGGATCATGAAGAAGCCGACGCACAGGGACATGAGCGAAAGCCACGGTCGGTTGGTCACCGACTTGAATGCCGGAGCGGTCATGAGTTCTGCACTTTCTGAGGTGTGGACGAATCCTGCGCTGGGGACGAGTTCTGTGCTGGGGAGGATTGAGGTGGTGACGGCGTGGTGGTGTGCTTCGTGCGCCACGTCGAGCCGGGGTCGTCGATCCACTCGATGTCGTTGTGACGCAGACGCCCGACGAGATCGACAAGCCAATCGATCTGCGTTTGCAGAGTTGCCAGGCGGCACCCGACGTCGAGGTAGAACATCTCGACCGCTCCGCGTGCATGCGCTGCCTCTGCCGCCACCTCGACCCGTTCACGATCTGCGCGCATCGCATCGATACGTCGTTCAAGCAGTTCGACAACCCGCTGTCGCGGCAACGAATGCGCTTCGGACAGAGCGAGGTAGAGCTCGGGATATTCGACGGGGTGACGTTCGAGAATCGCCTCGAGGCTCGCAGCGAGCGCGGCCCTGCCCGCTTCGGTGATCGCGTAAACGGTCCGCTGCGGTCGGTTGCCCTCCTGACGGACCTCGACGACCTCGATGAGTCCGTCGGCGGCCAGGCGGTCGACGGTGTGATAGAGCGTGCCGGGACGAATCTTGGTGAGGCGGTCTTCTTCGCGCTCGATCGTGGTCTGGAACATCTCGTACGGGTGCATCGGCCGTTCGGCAACCAGGCCGAGCACCAGGATCGCCTGCGGAGCCAACGGTCGCGTCACAGTCACGGCGTGGCCCCCTTTCTCGCTGCCAAATATTCCGGGTGGAATATACCGCGCCGAATAACGGGTGCCAACCGTCGGTGGCGATCACTACTGTGGAGTCATGAGCCCCGCCAAGTCAGGCACACAAGCCGAGTCAGGCACACAAGCCCAGTCAGGCAAAGAAGCCCAGTCAGGCAAACAAGCCCAGTCAGGCACGCAGGCGTCCTATGTCACCAGCGGACAGGAGTTCGTCCGCGACACGCAGTACATCGAGACCCGCATCACGCGCGATGGTCGCGACGGCTATCCGGTCGAGGCAGGCCGGTATCGACTTGTGGCGGCGCGCGCGTGCCCGTGGGCCAACCGCACGCTGATCGTTCGACGACTCCTCGGTCTCGAGGATGCGATCTCGTTGGGACTGTGCGGTCCCACTCATGACAAGGACTCGTGGACGTTCGACCTCGACCCCGGCGGCGTCGACCCTGTCCTGAAGATTCCACGTCTCAAGGATGCGTACGAGAAGCGGTTCCCCGGTTATCCGAAGGGCATCACCGTCCCGGCGATCGTCGACGTCCCCAGCGGTGAGGTCGTGACCAACGACTTCAAGCAGATCACCGTCGACTTCGAGGTCGAGTGGTCCGACTATCACCGCGAGGGGGCGCCCGACCTCTACCCCGAGCACCTACGCGACGAGATCGAATCCGTCAGCAAGGGTGTCTACACCGAGGTCAACAACGGCGTGTACCGCTGCGGATTCGCCGGCAGTCAGGACGCGTACGACAAGGCCTACGACAGGCTCTTCACCAAACTCGACGAACTGACCGAACGCCTGGCATCTCAGCGTTACCTGGTGGGCGACACCATCACCGAGGCAGACGTCCGGCTTTTCACGACGCTTGCGCGATTCGATCCGGTGTATCACGGGCATTTCAAGTGCAATCGGAGCAAACTGTCGGAGATGCCGGTGTTGTGGGCGTACGCGCGCGACCTCTTCCAGACTCCGGGTTTCGGCGACACCGTCGACTTCACACAGATCAAGCAGCACTACTACCTGGTCCACCGCGACATCAATCCCACCGGGATCGTGCCCGACGGCCCGGACCTGAGGAATTGGCTCACTCCTCACCATCGCGACGAGCTCGGGGGCAGCCCCTTCGGAGACGGAACGCCACCACCCCCACCGCGACCGAATGAGGTCGTGCCAGAACAGGATTGGGTACCACTGCCATGACCGAAGCCAAACGAACCGAACAGAAGCCTCCCGCGAAGGCGGTCGAGGTGACCGGGGGCCTGCTCGACAAGGCCCAGCGCCTCCAGGCTCCGGCGGTCAAGAAGTACGTGGACGCGCTGCGTAAGGCGCATCCAGACGAGTCGCCGGAGCAGATCATCCGGAGGCTGGAGAAGCAGTTCCTGCGGACCGTCATGGGTACGGGTAGCGCGGTCGGCGCAACCGCGGCGATCCCCGGGGTCGGCACCATGACGGCGCTGACCGCGATGACGGGCGAGACCGCCCTGTTCCTCGAAGCCTCAGCGTTGTTCGCACTGGCCGTCGCCGAAGTACACGGCATCGGCGTCGAGCAGTCCGAACGACGAAAGACGCTCGTCCTGGCGGTGGCTCTCGGTGAGGAGGGCGTCGCAGCGCTCGGCCGCCTCATCGGCACCCGAGGTGGCGCACTGCGTCGACTCGGAACCGCAGCCATCCCCGGTGGTGGCCTCGGGAAACTGAACACCACTTTGATGAACAAGATCGTCAAGAAGTATGCGATCAAGCGCGCGCCGCTCATCTTCGGCAAGCTGATGCCTGCAGGTATCGGAGCCGTTGTCGGCGGTGCCGGAAACCGCGCACTCGGACGCCGCGTCGTCGTCAACGCACGCGAGGCGTTCGGTCCGGCGCCGAAGTCGTGGCATGGCGATGTCGTCGACGGGAGCGTCGTCACCGAACCCGGCCTGCCCGCCGGGGATCGGTGACCGGCTCCCTCACGGACAGCCCGGCCCCGATCCGAGATGCCCTACCCACCAACAATCCGACTCCCGCGCAGCACACCGGCTGGATTCGTCGACTCTCCACTGAATGCTGGCGACATCGCAGATTGGTGGTCGTCACTCTTGCGGTGACCCTGGTTGCCGTTGCCGTCGACCTCGTCGCGCCCCTGCTGGCCAAGGCTGCGATCGATCACGCGACCGGAGCGCAACGCGGCGGTGCGACGATCTCGGTGATCGTCGCGGCGCTGCTCGCGTTGGCGGTCGTGCGTTACGCCTGTCAGTTCGGGCGCAGGCTCACCGCGGGACAACTGTCGATCAGCGTGCAGAATGCGTTGCGGCTGCGCCTGATGCACACGCTGCTGCATCTCGACGGCGCCGCTCAGTCACGCATCAGCACGGGACAGGTTGTCTCGCGGTCGATTTCGGACCTGCAGATCGTGCAGGGACTGCTGGCCGTGGTCCCGTTGTCGGCGGGTGCCGCGGTCCAGGTGGTGATCGCGATCGGGATCATGGCCTATCTGTCGCCGCTGCTGACGGTCGTCGCGTTGAGCATCATCCCCGTCGTCGGAATCGTCGTCTTCACCACGCGCAGAAAGCTTTTCGCCGCCACCTGGTCGGCGCAGCAATCCGCGGCCAACGTCGCACAGCACGTCGAGGAGACCGTGACCGGCGTGCGGGTGGTCAAGGGATTCGGTCAGGAGTCGCGCGCCGTCGACGAACTCGTCGGCCTCGCGCGCGACCTCTATTCAAAACGCCTGCGCGCGGCCAAGATCAACGCGCGCTTTGCCCCGACGATGGCGGCGATACCCCAGTTGGGCATGGTCGCGGTCATCGCTCTCGGCGGGTGGCTGACGTTGCGCGGCACCATCACCGCGGGCACCTTCCTCGCATTCGCGACCTACGTCGCCACGATGACGTCACTGGCACGCCTGCTGACCAACGTCGTGGTCAGTGGCCAGTTGGCCCGCGCGGCCGTCGACCGTGTCTACGACGTCATCGACGAACCCACCGACCCCGGCGACCGACAGACCGGCACACTGCCCGACGGCGCTCTCGGACTTCGCTTCGACGACGTCGACTTCGCATTCGGCGACAAGTCCGTCCTGCACGAGATCGACCTCGACATCGCTCCCGGCGAGTGCGTCGCGATCGTGGGACCACCCGGCTCCGGGAAGTCGACCATCGCGGAACTGACCAGCCGCTACCTCTCCCCGACCGCCGGTACGGTGTCACTGGTCTCGACCGATGGCACCCACGATGTCGCCACGCTCTCCCCCGAGAGTCTGCATTCCGCGGTCGCCGTCGTCTTCGACGAACCGTTCCTCTACTCCGACACCATCGCCGCCAACATCGCACTCGGCGTTCCCGCGGATGCACGCACACTGCCGGACGGCTCGCCACATCCACGCCTGGTCGACGCCGCGGCCCGCGCCGACGCGCTCGAGTTCATCTCGGCACTGCCCGACGGATTCGACACCATCGTCGGCGAGCGGGGCCTGACCCTCTCGGGCGGCCAACGACAACGCATCGCGCTCGCCCGCGCACTGTATGCCGACCCGCGTGTGCTCGTGCTCGACGACGCGACATCTGCCGTCGACGCCGCGACCGAATCGCGCATCCTGCGTGACCTGCGCAGCGGCGGCGATACACGGCCGACGATGCTCGTCCTCGCGCATCGCCGGTCGACGCTGATGCTCGCCGACCGTGTGGCCGTGCTCGACGACGGGCGGATCACCGACATCGGTACCGTCGCCGAACTCGATGCCCGCAGTCCGCGCTTCCGAGCTCTGATGACCGGCGTGGTCCCCGAGGCGTACACTGCACGGGCCGCGCTGCACGACACTGCTCCTCGGGTGGCGGCACCTGTGGTGGTGGATGACTCACTCATGACCCGGCTGTGGCCGCCCGTCGATCCGGGAGCGCCGCCCGCAGACGACAGCGCGGCGTCGACGATGTCGCGCATCGCCGCACCACCCGGTCGCGGACCGAGTGGTCGCGGGGGCGGTGTGGCGAGCGCACTCGGTTCGATGCAGGCGACGCCCGCGTTGCTCCAGGCCGTCGACGCCCTGCCACCAGCCGATGAGGATCCCCGGGTCGACACCGCGTCGGTGCGTCGCGAGAACCGAGAGTTCAGCCTCTGGGGCATCCTCTCGCCGGTACGCCTCCTGCTGATCACCGCGATCGTCTGTATCTCGCTGGACACGCTCATCGGACTCGCCTTTCCGTCGTTGGCCCGCGCGGTCCTCGACGCTGCGGGCCGCGCGGACGAAGCGCGCATATGGGAGGTCGCGGCCTTCGGTGTGGGACTGGTCGCGCTCGGCTGGATCGTCGGCGCCGCGATGACGTTGACATCGACACGCGCAGGCGAGCGCGTCCTGTTCGGCCTCCGGGTGCGCAGCTACGCGCACCTGCAGCGACTGGGTCTCGACTACTACGAGCGCGAACTGTCCGGCCGCATCATGACGCGGATGACCACCGACGTCGACGCGTTGTCGACGTTCCTGCAGACGGGCCTGACCTCGGCGATCGTCGCCGTGCTGACACTCGTCGGCGTCACCGTCGCGCTGCTGCTCACCGATATCGAACTCGGGCTGATCATCCTGCCCGTCTTTCCGATCTTGATCGCCGCGACCATCGCGTTCCGACGGGTTGCCGCCGACGCGTACACGCGCTCGCGGGAACTGGTGAGCGTCGTCAACGCCGACTTCCAAGAGAACATCGCGGGGATCAGAACCACACAGACCTACCGCAACAGCGACATCGCCATGACCCGCTTCACCGATCGCACCGTCGAATGGGTGCGCGCACGAATGCGTTCACAACGGGCCATCTCCGTGTACTTCCCGTTCATCACGCTGATGTCCGACGTCGCGGCGGCCGTGGCGATCGCCGTCGGCGCACATCGCATCTCGACCGGAACGATGCAGGCGGGCACACTCGTCGCCTTCATCCTCTATCTCGCATTGCTCTTCGGTCCGGTGCAGCAGCTCTCGCAGGTCTTCGACGGCTATCAGCAGGCAGTCGTGGGGCTTCGACGCATCGCGGACCTCCTCCGCACACGCAGCTCCCTCGAATCACGCGAGGATCGGATACCGGTGCCCGCCAACGGTTTCGACGGCGACATCGAACTCGACGACGTCGGGTTCCGGTACACCGGCGCTCACGCCGACGCCCTGCGCGACGTCGAACTGACCATCCCGGCAGGCTCATCACTGGCGCTCGTGGGACGCACAGGGGCGGGCAAGTCGACGGTCGTCAAACTGCTCGCCCGCTTTTACGACCCCACCAGCGGCGAGGTCCGCATCGATGGAACCGACATCCGCGACTTCGGACTGCTCGACTACCGACATCGGATCGGCCTCGTACCCCAGGAACCGCACCTGTTCACCGGGAGCGTCGCCGAGAACATCGCCTACGGCCGACCCGACGCCGACCGGACACAGATCGCGGCCGCTGCACTCGCTGTCGGCGCCACCGATGTCATCACCGGACTCGACGGTGGGATGCGCCACCAGGTCGGCGAACGCGGCGGCGGATTGTCGTCGGGCCAACGTCAACTCATCGCGCTCGCGCGGGCCGAACTCGTCGATCCCGACCTCCTGCTTCTCGACGAAGCGACCGCGACACTCGACCAAGCGACCGAAGCGCTGGTGCTCGCGGCGGGCGAAACCGTCACACGTCGACGCACCTCGGTGATCGTCGCCCACCGCCTCGCGACCGCGGCGCGCGCCGATCGGATCGCCGTCGTCGACAACGGGCGGGTCGTCGAGTTGGGAACACACGACGAGTTGCTGTCGTTGGGTGGAAGGTACCGCGCGTTCTGGGATGCAGGTGTCGATCCGGACGTCGACGGTATCGAGCCTGCTCACGGCGACGATCGCGTCTGACGATCGACGTTGCTCACCAGGGTTGCGGGTCGGGGCCGCAACCAGGTGTGACGTCGGCGCGGTCGGTACGCGGGGCGCAACGTCGCGCGCGTAGCATGAGCAGGTGGTGCGTCGTAGTCTTCACAAGGGACTCGGTCTCCACAAGGGACTCCACGACGCGAGCGAGCGACCCGACACCAGAGGGAATTGAGGCGAGATACCGCTGTGAGCAGTTCGATATCAGATTTCGGACAAAACACGTGGCTGGTCGACGAAATGTACCAGCAATTCAAAAAAGACCCGAACTCGGTCGACCCGAGTTGGCACGATCTGCTGAAGGACTACAAGCCCGGCGACGACGGCTCGTCCAACGGCACCTCAGCTTCGTCTGCGGGGGCATCGTCTGCGGCCAAGTCCACAACCGCGGCGACCAAGACCGCATCGACCAAGACAGCGCCTGCGAAGAACACGGCGTCGGGCAACGGGTCGGGAACCGCACACAGCAACGGTGCGTCGAACACGGCAGCCCCGAAGAAGCCCGCACTTGCGAGCAGCAATGGCAGCGCCTCGTCCAACGGCAAGCCCGCACCTCGACAGGTCACTCTCGACCAGGAGCCGACCCCGCGTCCGGCCACCACCAACTCCCACGCCCGCGAATCGACCGCCACCAAGGCCGCGTCGGGTCATAGCGTTGCGAGCCGCGACGGATCTTCGCGTTCGCAGAAGGCGCCCGCGTCGGCCAAGGCTGCGTCGGCAACTGCGGACGCAGCACCCGCCGAGGACACCGAGAAGGTGCTTCGCGGCGCGTCGGCCGCAGTCGCCAAGAACATGACGGCGTCGCTACAGATCCCGACCGCGACCTCGGTTCGTGCGATCCCGGCCAAGCTGATGATCGACAACCGCATCGTCGTCAACAATCATCTGGCCCGCACCCGCGGCGGCAAGATCAGCTTCACCCACATCCTCGGCTATGCGATCGTCCAGGCGATCAAGGCGTTCCCGAACATGAACCGCCACTTCGCCGAGATCGACGGCAAGCCGAATGTGGTCACCCCTGCGCACACCAACCTCGGACTGGCGATCGACCTCGTCGGCAAGGACGGCAACCGCTCGCTCGTCGTCGCCGCCATCAAGAACTGCGAGACCATGGGTTTCGCCGAGTTCTACGCCGCGTACCAGGACATCGTGCGCCGTGCCCGTGACGGCAAGCTCACCGCGGAAGACTTTGCGGGCGTGACCATCTCGCTGACCAACCCGGGCACCATCGGCACCGTGCACTCCGTGCCGCGCTTGATGAAGAACCAGGGTGCGATCGTCGGCGCCGGAGCGATGGAGTACCCGGCAGAGTTCCAGGGTGCCAGCGACGAGCAGATCGCCGAGCTCGGCGTCGGCAAGCTGATGACGCTGACCTCCACCTACGATCACCGGATCATCCAGGGCGCCGAATCGGGCGACTTCCTGCGCAAGATTCACGAACTGCTGCTCGACGACGCGTTCTACGATGAGCTGTTCACGGCGTTCCACATCCCCTACGAGCCGATCCGCTGGCGTCGCGACATCCCTGCGGGAGTCGTCGACAAGAACGCCCGGGTGCTCGAACTGATCGCGGCCTACCGCAACCGTGGCCATCTGATGGCCGACACCGATCCGCTCATGATGGACAGCTATGCGCGGACGTCGCATCCGGATCTCGACATCCTGACCTACGGCCTGACGCTGTGGGACCTCGACCGCACCTTCAAGGTCGGTGGCTTCCACGGCCAGGACACGATGAAGCTGCGCGACGTCCTGTCGATTCTGCGCGATGCGTACTGCCGCCACGTCGGCGTCGAGTACACCCACATCCTCGAGCCCGAGCAGCAGCGCTGGGTTCAGGAACGCGTGGAGATCAAGCACGTCAAGCCGCCGGTCGCCGAGCAGAAGTACATTCTCTCCAAGCTCAACGCCGCCGAGGCATTCGAGACCTTCCTGCAGACGAAATATGTTGGGCAGAAGCGCTTCTCACTCGAGGGTGCGGAGTCGGTCATCCCCATGATGGATGCCGTGATCGACCAGAGCGCCGAGTACTCGCTCGACGAGGTCGTCATCGGAATGCCGCACCGCGGCCGCCTCAACGTGTTGGCCAACATCGTCGGCAAGCCCTACTCGAAGATCTTCACCGAGTTCGAGGGCAATCTGAATCCGTCGCAGGCCCACGGTTCCGGCGACGTGAAGTACCACCTCGGCGCCGAGGGCAAGTACTACCAGATGTTCGGCGAGAACGAGATCAACGTCTCGCTCACCGCCAACCCGAGCCACCTCGAGGCCGTCGACCCGGTGTTGGAGGGCCTCGTCCGCGCGAAGCAGGATCTTCTGCCTGAAGAGCGCGAGTTCTCCATCCTGCCGCTCATGCTGCACGGCGACGCCGCATTCGCAGGCCAGGGAGTCGTCCCCGAGACGCTCAACCTCGCGATGCTTCCGGGTTACCGCACCGGCGGCACCGTGCACATCGTGGTCAACAACCAGGTCGGCTTCACCACGGCGCCCGAGCACTCGCGGTCGAGCGAATACTGCACCGACGTCGCGAAGATGATCGGTGCCCCGATCTTCCACGTCAACGGCGACGACCCCGAGGCGTGCGTGTGGGTGGCCAAGCTGGCCGTTGACTACCGCGAGATCTTCCACAAGGATGTCGTCATCGACCTCGTCTGCTTCCGCCGTCGCGGACACAACGAGGGCGACGACCCGTCGATGACCCAGCCTGCGATGTACGACGTCATCGACACCAAGCGTGGTGTGCGCAAGTCCTACACCGAGGCTCTGATCGGTCGTGGCGACATCTCGACCAAGGAGGCCGAGGACGCCCTTCGCGACTACCAGGGTCAGCTCGAACGTGTCTTCAACGAGGTCAAGGAACTCGAGAAGTTCACTCCCGAGCCCAGTGAGTCCGTCGAGGACGATCAGCCTCTGCCGCAGAAGCTCGTCACCGCCGTCGACAAGACGGTTCTCGAGCGCATCGGCGACGCGTTCTACGACACACCGGACGGCTTCACGCCGCATCCGCGCGTCAAGCCGGTGCTCAAGCGTCGTCATGAGATGAGCCGCGACGGCCACGTCGACTGGGCGTTCGCCGAGTTGCTGGCTTTCGGTTCGCTCGTGCTCGAGGGACGTACCGTCCGCCTGTCCGGTCAGGACTCGCGACGCGGCACGTTCAGCCAGCGACACTCGGTCCTCATCGACCGGGAGAACGGCTCCGAGTACACACCGCTCAATCACCTCGCACCGCTCGACGGCGACGCCGATTCCGAAGGCCGCTTCATGGTCTACGACTCGCCGCTCTCGGAGTTCGCGGTTGTCGGTTTCGAGTACGGCTACTCGGTGGGCAACCCCGACGCACTCGTGCTGTGGGAAGCGCAGTTCGGCGACTTCGTCAACGGCGCACAGTCGGTGATCGACGAGTTCATCAGCTCCGGCGAGGCCAAGTGGGGTCAGCGCTCCGACGTCGTGCTGCTGCTGCCGCACGGTCACGAGGGACAGGGCCCCGACCACACCTCGGGACGTATCGAGCGGTTCCTGCAGTTGTGCGCCGAGGGTTCGATGACTGTCGCTCAGCCGTCGACGCCCGCGAGCTACTTCCACCTGCTGCGTCGGCACGTGCTCGACGGGATCAGCCGTCCGCTGATCGTGTTCACGCCCAAGTCGATGCTCCGCAACAAGGCTGCGGTCAGCCCCGTGGAGGACTTCACCGACGACAAGTTCCGCTCGGTGATCGACGATCCGAAGTTCTTGAAGGACAGCGGTGATCGCAGCAAGGTCAAGCGTGTCCTACTGGTGAGCGGCAAGATCTACTACGAGATCGCCGCCCGTCGGGACAAGGAGAGCCGCGACGACATCGCCGTGGTGCGCGTGGAGCAGCTCTACCCCGTGCCGCATCGTCGTCTGCAGGAGACGCTCGAGAAGTATCCGAACGCCGACGATTTCGTGTGGGTCCAGGACGAGCCCGCCAACCAGGGGCCGTGGCCGTTCCTCGGACTGTGGCTGCCCGAGATGCTGCCGAACCTCCTCAAGGGGTTGCGCCGCATCTCGCGTCGCCCGATGTCGGCACCGAGCTCCGGCTCGTCGAAGGTGCATGCCGTCGAGCAGCAGGAGATCCTCGACGAGGCCTTTGCCTGAGGCGTCGAATAGCAACGAGCGAGGGCCGCACCCGATTCGGGTGCGGCCCTCGCTCGTCTTTCGATCAACGTCGAAAACTCACATAGGTCCCAGCGGAAGGACTGCGCGCGGTCAGCCCTCCGAGAGCGGACGGGGATCGAATGTCACACGAATCCGCGTGATCAGGCCGTTCTCGACGTGACTCCAGTTCGCTGTCGGGAGTGACGCGTCGTCGGTCACCAGGTCGAACCATGTGATCGCATCGGCACCGTCGACGACACGCGCGTGCAGGACGAGATCGCGCATCAGGTGCTCCGACATCCCGCGGAGACCGGCAATGCACTCATCGATTCCGCGTGCCGTCCCCATCACACCGACGAAGTCGATGTCGGGCGCGAGAACAGTACGCAGCAGGTCGAAATCGCCTGCGTGCCAAGCGTCGAAGTAGGTCGTCACCGCAGCCCTGGTGTTCGCCGTGTCGGCCTGTGCAGTCGTGTCCACAGTCATCTCTGTCCCTTTCGAAGCTTTGGTCAACGGGTGTACGAACTCCAGACTGCGCGCCAACGATTAATCTGTCCAACATCTACTTCGTATGGCATTTATCATTCTGAGTCATGGAACTGCATCAGCTCCGCTATCTTCTCGCCGTCGTCGACACCGGATCGTTCACCGCTGCGGCGTCGACTCTGCACATCAGCCAATCGGGTGTGAGCACCCAGATCCGCAAGCTCGAGAACGAGCTGGGCATCGCGCTGCTGCAGCGCACCACCCGACACGTGACGTTGACCAGCGATGGAGAGCGAGTGTTGCCGGCCATCCGCGCGGCCATCGAGAGAGTCGACGCCGTGGTGACTCTGGCCGACGACCTGCGCGGCCTCACCACCGGAACGCTGCGGGTCGGCACCGTGAGTGGCCTCACCTGGCAGCCCATCTTCGACGCCATCGCTGCGATGCACCACGATCACCCGGGGGTCGATATCTCTGTCCGCGAAGACATTTCGACGTCGCTCATAGACGCCGTCCACTCCGGAACACTGGACGTCGCAATCGCCGCGTGGTCGGGAGAACCGCCCCAGCACGTGCACGCCTCCGTCATCGTCGACGACGCGCTGCACGCCGTCGTCGCACGAGATCATCCGTGGGCGACGCGTACCGATGTCGGAGCCGATGAGATCGCCGACGCCGACCTCATCTCGCTCACCCGCGGCACCGGCGCTCGCACGGCACTCGACGCCCTGCTGGCGCGGGAGCGAGGCGGGCGGGTTCCGCGCTGGGAGGTCGCAACGCCCTCACTTGCGCACATGCTGACCACCCGTGGACTCGGCGTCGCCGTCCTCAGCGAAAGCACCGCCGCTGCGTGGCGAGACACCGTCAGTCTGCCGATCACCGACCCTGCCGCAAGATCAACACTCGGCATCATCTGGCGTGACCCACCGTCTCCGGCGACCACTGCGCTGCTCCGCGAGATGCGACGTCACGCGGGGTGACGAGCTGAGCTATCCGCGATATCTGAAGTTGCCGGCCCAGCGACCGTCGACTCTCAGCGCGCCGGAAGATCGGTGAGGCTCGTGACGAGCGCAGGCAGAGACGTGGAGATCATGGCGAGCAACTGGTCGCGGGTGATCTCCTCGTCGGTCAGCCAACCGATCGTGACTTCCTCCACAAAGGCGATCCACCCGAATGTGGCCAGCCGAACCGCCGGGGTGACCTCGACACCGAGGGCAGGCGCGTGGTCGAGGATGCGCTCGGCCATGACCGCTCTGGTGCCGTCGATCACGGCCCGCATCGCCGGGTCGGTGCTCGACGCACCGCGCAGGAATACGGTGTAGGCGCTGCGATGCTCGCTGACGTAGTCGACAAACGCCGACAATGAGCTCGACAGAATCGCCAGCGGATCGTCGAGGGTCTCATCGGGCGCCGTCAGCCGCAGCATCTCCTCGCCCTGCGCCTTGGCGATGGCGACATGGAACTCTTGCTTCGACGCGAAGTAGTGGAACAGGAGCGCGCGCGACACGCCTGCGACCTCGGCGATCGCGTCGATGGACACCTCGTCGAGAGGCCGCTCCGACACCATCTGCAGCCCGAGCGCGATGAGCTGGTCGCGTCGGGCCTCCGGGCTCATCCTCGTGCGCTTCGTCTGGGTCACAGACACAGTCTAGGCGACTTATTGACCGGTGCTCAATAGCCTATTGACTAATGTTCAATAGGCTCCTAGTGTCATGAGCATGACAACGCACAATGTTGAGGTTGCCATCGTCGGCGCCGGATTCTCCGGCCTCGGCGCGGCGATCAAGATGAGCCAGAACGGCTTCACCGACTACGTCATCCTCGATCGCGGACCCGATTTCGGCGGCACCTGGCGCGACAACACCTACCCCGGCGCCGCGTGCGACGTCGCGTCGAACCTGTACTCGTACTCGTTCGCCCCCAATCCCGAATGGTCGCGCTCGTACTCCCACCAGCCGGAGATCCACCGCTACATCAACGACGTCGCGGATCGTTTCGGCGTGCGCGACAAGGCCAGGTTCGGTGTCGAGGTCACCCGCGCCGCGTGGAGCGAGTCGCAACAGCGCTGGCTGATCGACACCGTGCCCGCCGGAACCGATCCGAGCGCCGCTGCCGTGACGACGTACCGGGCACAGCACCTCATCGGCGCGGTCGGGCCGCTGTGCGAACCCAACCTTCCCGACATCGACGGAATCGAATCGTTCGGCGGCACGGTCATGCACTCCGCACGCTGGGACGACGACGTCGAGCTCTCGGGCAAGCGCGTGGCCGTGATCGGCACCGGCGCGTCGGCCATCCAGATCGTCCCCGAGGTGGCCAAGCGCGTCGCCCACCTCGACGTCTACCAGCGCACGGCGCCGTGGATCGTCCCGCGTACCGAGCGGCCGTACACTCCCGTCGAGCACTGGCTGTTCAAGAACGCACCCATCGTGCAGAGCGCCAGCCGCGCGGGGGTGTACGCATTCAACGAGTTCATCGCCTTCGGCCTTACCCACTCGCGTAAGGCACTCAAGCCCGTCGAGATCGTCGCCCGCGCCAACATCGCACGCGGAATCCGCGACCGAAAGCTGCGCGACAAGGTCACTCCCCGCTTCCAGGTCGGCTGCAAGCGAATCCTGCGATCGAACGCCTGGTACCCGGCACTCGATCGACCCAACGTCGACCTCGTCACCGACCCCATCGCACGCGTGACACCGTCGGGCATCGTGACCGCGGACGGCACCGAACGCGAGATCGACGTATTGATTGTCGCGACGGGCTTCCACGTCACCGATTCGCCCGTGTTCGACTGCATCGTCGGCGCCGAGGGACACTCACTCGCGCAGGCGTGGGACAAGAACGGAATGCAGGGCTACAAGGGGTCGTTCGTCCACGGTTTCCCGAACATGATGCTGATGGTCGGGCCAGCGACCGGCCTCGGTCACACCTCGATGGTGTACATGATCGAGTCGCAGCTCAACTACCTCGTCGACTATCTCAAAACCGTTCGCGCACAAGGAATCACGCGTGTCGACGTCGACGAGAAGTCGCAGCGCGGGTACAACTCCGGTATTCAGCACGCGCTGCGTCACAGCGTCTGGGTCAATGGTGGCTGCGCCTCCTGGTACGCCGACGACAACGGCAACATCACCACACTGTGGCCGGGCTTCACATTCAACTTCCGCAAGCAAACCCGACGATTCGACCTCGCTGCATACGACGTAGCTCGCGATTCGTCGGCGGCCGACACGCCGGCCGTGCTCGCGAGCACCCGCGCCTGATCTCGACTTCATCCGCGTGCACGCCGGATCTCGCACGCATCAACACACACAGGAGAACACCATGAAGAATTTTCGCGACAAGGTCGTCGTCGTCACCGGTGCGGGCTCGGGCATGGGCCGCGAACTGGCGGTGAAGCTGGGCCAACAGGGCGCCAAGCTGGCGATCTCCGACGTCAACCCCGACGGCCTCGCAACGACGGAAAAGCTCGTCGCCGAGACCGGCGCACCGGTCCACGCGCAACTGCTCAACGTCGCAGAGCGTGAGGCGGTTCTCGATTACGCCGACACGGTCATGGCCAACTACGGCAAGGTCAACGTCGTCTTCAACAACGCGGGCATCGCGCACCACGGCGAGATCGAGCGCACAGAGTTCAAAGACATCGAGCGAGTCATGGATGTCGACTTCTGGGGCGTCGTGAACGGAACGAAGGCCTTCCTGCCACACATCATCGCGTCGGGCGACGGCCACATCGTCAACACGTCGTCGCTGTTCGGCCTGCTGTCCGAGCCGGGCCAGGCGGCCTACAACTCGGCGAAATTCGCGGTTCGCGGATTCACCGAATCGCTCAACCAGGAGATGCTGATCGCCAAGCACCCCGTACGCGTCACGTGCGTGCATCCCGGTGGCATCAAGACCGCGATCGCTCGCAACGCGACGGTCGCAGACGATTACGACCAGGCGAACTTCGCCCAGTTCTTCGACAAGTACCTCGCGCGCACCTCGGCGTCGTCGGCTGCCGACACCATCATCAAGGGCGTGAAGAAGAACAAGGCGCGCGTCCTCATCGGCGCCGACGCCATCGTGCTCGACGCCTGGGTGCGGCTCGTCGCCTCGAAGTATCAGGGCGTCGTGGCGGGCGTGACCAAGCGCGTCACCACCTCGTTCCGCTGACCGCTGTCGTCATTGCTCAGTTCGTGCGATAGACGACGTAGTCGACCGCACGAACTGGGCGACGCGCTCCTCTCCGATCGAGCGGTATCCACACGATCGAAAAATTGTTCGAGATTTCCTCGCCGTTGTCCGTATTGTCGGGTAGTGTAGAACACATATTCGACATGACGTGGGGCGGGGGTGGCGGCACGTGAACAGCAATCGCAATGACGTTGGGGCCAGTGGTGCGCCTTCGGCTTTGGCTACTGCTGCGGTGGGTTCTGCGGATGCGGTGGTGGCGGAGAAACTGTCACGCCTCGCTGGGGTGTTGGATGAGTTGGCTGCCGTCGATGTGTCGCTGGTATCCGATGACGCTCTGGTGGAAGCCACTATGGAGGCCGAACGCCTGGCGTTGCGGACTGCCGGTGCGGTGACGGATCGCTTGATTGTGGAAGCCTCCGACCGCGACCTGCCCCGCGCTCTGGGTTTCCGCGACATCCGCAACTTCATGGGGCATGGTCTGCATATTGGCGATCCGGCTGCGCGGCATCGGGTGATCGCCGCGACCGGATCGTTCACCACGATCTGCGGCGACCGCCTACCACCCGCATGCCCCACCCTGGCCGGCTACGTGGTCGAGGGTCGCGTCGCGGGCGCGCACGTCCGGGCGGTGTTGGAGGTGCTCGAAGCGATCCCTAGTGAGGTGTCGGCCGAGACAAAAGCCGCCGCCGAAGCACAGATGGCCGGCTACGCGGTCCAATTCACGCCCGCTGAAATCACCAACCTCGGTTCGCGGTTGTTGGCGCATCTCGATCCGGATGGGACGCTGACCACCTCGAAGGATCGTAAACGTCGACGTCGCCTGTGGGTGAACCGACAGAACGCGCAGTTGATGTCGCGGTTGACCGCCGATCTCGATCCGATCGCCCGCGCCCGCCTCGACACGGTGCTCGATGCGTGGGCCAAACCGGGCATGAACAACCCGGACGACCCGGGGTCGCCGGTCGGGCCGATCACCATGGCGAATGCCGAGCAGGTCGCGGCCGCGGCGCTGCGTGATCAACGCTCACCCGCCCAACGCAACCACGACGCCTTCTCCGCACTACTCGGGCAGGTACTCGAGTCAGGGATGTTGGGTAACACGCATCGCGGGTTACCGATCCAGGTCATCGTCACCACCAGCCTGCACGAACTCGAAGAGCAGGCAGGGATCGCACAAACCACGTCGGGAACACTCCTCCCGATCAGCGATGTGATCGAGATGGCCGCCTCCACCGGGGCCAGCCAGTATTTGGCGGTGTTCGGTGAGCACACCAGCATCCCGCTGTATTTGGGTCGGTCGAAGCGGATCGCGTCGCT
>NZ_LZTE01000008.1:0-1934 GCF_001665925.1 Gordonia sp. 852002-50816_SCH5313054-c | reverse complement strand
TCCACTGCACCCGCGCCCAGCGGGCCAACAACCAGCAATTCCACTGCTGAGCAGTGCCCGGCTAACTTCGAAGAGCCGGCAAACCCTGCATGCTCTGCACCTTCAGTGCCTTTTCGGATGCCTCCTCGAATCGACCGAGTTCGGCGAAGCATCGCGCGATATGAGTCAGCAGCCAGGCATGATCGGCCGGCTCACAATCGTCACCCTCTACCACCTGCGACGCCAGCTCCAGGGCTCGGTCCGGCTCGCCTCGTTCGACGAGCAACGCGCAAGCGATCGACGCCGCGGCGGCCCGCTCGAACGGAGAGCCAGCCGTATCAATCAGAAGCGACAAGGCCTCCGTACCATCGCCATCGACAACCACGCCGTACGTGGCCGCATACAGTTGCCATGCCCACTCATCCGAGGACTGTGCTTCCTCTATGGACGGAACCTTGGTCTCGCGCGGATTGGTGGAATCGAGATCGTGGAGCCGCATTTTGACCAGCAACGCCAAGGCTGATTCGGGGCTGAGCTCACTGACGGAAAGATTTGGATGCGGAGCGATCAATCGGGGTGTGAGCAGTGCGTAACGGAGTCGATCTGACCGCGACACCGTAGCGCCTCCGCGCCAGGCACTCCCTTCCCATTGGTAACCCTCGCGGTTACCCACAGCGACGCGTACAAGATCGTCGTAATGTCCCCCGTCAACCGTATTCGATTCGGGAACATGGATTTTCACGCCATTGCCCGTCGAGATGATGGCATCCGCTGTCACATGAACCCAATAAGACCGGTCGCAGTCGGTGTCGTGCAGAACGAGCAGATGAGGCACCCGGTGGTTGGTCCAATACTGGGCATGCCGGTCGTCCGAATCCCGGAACCACCAACCCGGCGGCAAACCATCCCTACCGCTCGACGGATGCTGGAACCACGACGGCCCCGACTTCACTTGTGCGCCCACGAGAGCACCCAGATCGAACCCGCGGTCATCACGAGCTTGAAGCCACAAATCCGTACCTAGATCATGCTGCGTCGGGTTGGGAGCAACCCCCCATCCCAACTTCTCGAACTGCCCGGTGACTGCAGTTTGACCTACAGCTCCCGTCTGTCCCCGGCTACTCGCCCGCATCGCACCTCCCGTTCAGGTTGTCTTCTAGCGATGAGTTGTCATCCCGGGAGCCCGTCGACGATCTTCACGTCTCGACGCAATGGGGATAGACCCCACACCGAACCTCACAACGCTCACCCAACGGCAAACCGAGCGACCGCGTAAGGCGCGGCCACGCCAACCATTCAAGTGCACTGTCCTCATCGACGCGGGAAAGCCCTCGGTCCACGTCACCTGTGTTGTCGAGATGCAGGGAAGATGAACCAGTTGCGCAACGATTTGCACCAGCAGCATTTCTGACCGGTAGATTCACCTGGAGGGCAGTGCAAGTACTGGTTCAGAATGAGAATGATTCGGCCCAGAACGTGCGGTTGCAGGATCGCGGCCGACCTCTGCGAGTGGGTAGCTGGGTGAAACGGGCGGCGCCAACCAGCGGGCCATACATGTCGATCTCGGCCCGATGGCATCGTCGGGAGTGGCCGTGAGCAAGCCGACCATCCTGGTGGGCGTCCAGCTGCTCTTCGAACTCCAACCGGCCCCACCCAGCCAAAGCATCTGCGCGAATGTGGACGGTACCCGAGGGACAAGAAGTAACTTGGTCGCTCTGTCGGCCACGGACTGTACGCCGTGCGAGTCCTCCCCGGTGACACGCGGCGGTCGTATATCCGAGGTGCGCGGTGATCGGCTGGCACGCTGTCCTAGTGAGTGGAAGCGGCCTCGAAGGCGGATTGATCAAAGGCGGCGTCACCGCGGCGCGGGTCGGTGGTGAGCTTGTCAAGATGTTTGTGTAAGAACGTGACTCCTGATTTTTGTGTGCTTGCTGTTGCGGTCTAGGTGAGGTGGG
>NZ_LZTE01000007.1:0-15486 GCF_001665925.1 Gordonia sp. 852002-50816_SCH5313054-c | reverse complement strand
CCGAAAACCACCTAACCCACAACCCCAGCTACCCTCAACCCAGCACACCCGAACATGGGGAAATCCGTGACGGACACACCTGGGGAATTACGTGACCGTCGACACGCACCCGTGCAGCGATCTCAGCATCGGATTCAGTCTCAGCAGAGAAGGACACCCCCCACACTCTGACTGCGACCACCGACAAGCGTGAGACGTCAACGATGTCCCGACGACACGACGTCAAGCATGTCCCGAGCCCTTACACGTCAGCATCGCCAGATTCGCGAGGATGACGAGCTGGATTACGTCTGGCTGTCAAGCGACGTCACCCCTGAGGGCGGCATGTCTCATGGAATGGGGCACTCCGGTGAAGGGGTGTTGGCCACTGCCGGAGAAGAAGCCGTAGCTGTTGGCTGAGCAAATCTGGTGCAGGACCAGATCGAGCGGACGGGGATTCAGTGGCCCCGCGGCCGCACGGGAGGCGCCATGGGCGCAGTTCTCATCGGAGGGATAGCAACATGGAGTGGCCGCGACGGCGAGCAAGCAGCGATCGGCTCCCTCTCTGCCTGACTTCGAACCATCGGCCGTCCGCGACATCGGCGGACGTTCGGCGCCGACAACTCGTCCTACTCTGACACGTTTCCTTACCAGCTAAAGCGGCTGTGGCAGAGTCGGTCATGCTCGGTGTCAAATGTATTCGTCACGGGTGCGCGTCTTGGCTGAGGGGTAAAGATGGCGCCCGAGTCGTCCTCCCGCGCCGGCCGGCATCATCCTCGGCCCCATGTCGTATTCGGCAAGCGGGAAATTGCGGCTAGTTAACATTAACATGGCGTGATCGTCGTCACTCGATGCGGCGAATGGCCTCGTTACGTGACGTAGCAGGCCGCCCAGATTGTCGGTCGGTCGGGCAGTTGGTGTGCGAAAACCGTCGTCGGTGATCATGATCTCGCGGTCGAGGGTGACGACCGAAACATTCTCGTGGCGGTATCGCATATGTGCGTCTATCAAACGTCGTTGCTGCGGTGTTGCAATGTCCCGAAGGCCCGACTGGATTCGTTCGGTGAATGCCATAACGGTGGCTAGAACGAACCGGCTGGTGTCCTCGGCGAGGCGGCAGACGTTGAGGTGTGGCTGAGAATTGCCGCGTAGGCGATGCTGGCTGACTTGTAACGACCGTGCGCTTCGGACGGGGCGGGCCCGGGTTACCGTATCGAAACGTTATGAACCAGTCGCGAAATTCGTTGTGGTGTAATCAGCTGACGCCCCGATTGGGCTGGTCGAGCATTCATGCGGCTGGCGGGCGTGCACGTCGAAGTCGAAACTGCGACGGGGAGCAGCCGACCCACCGAGCAAACGCATGAGAAAAGCTTGCGACGTCGCAGTACCCCAGTTCGGTAGCAATCTGGCCGATTCCGACGCCGGGATCGAGAAGTCGGAGGATGGCGTGCTCCTGCATGAATTGCTGTCGTAGGCGGCGCAGGGTGGTGCCCTCGGCGTGTAGGTGCCGTTTGAGTGTGCTTACCGATACCGACAGCTCTGCTGCGATCCGACTAGCGTTGACTCGAGCAGGGTCTGCATCAAACTGGGCTCGGACGCGCTGCGTGTACGAGTTGTGACGCCGCTGATCGCAGAGCCGTCGCAGTTCGGCGGTACCGATCCGGTAGGCGACGGGATCGGAAAAGCGGCACACCTCATGAAGCGCCTCGGCTGGTATGCGAACAAATGACGCTGGCGCATCGAAGACGACTCGATGCCCTATCTCTCCCACGTTCAGCGGCTCGGTCGGCGCCGGGCAGGTCAGGTGTAACTCTGCTGAGGACACATCTCCTGTGAGTATTTTCACCAGACGCAGAACGGTCAGGCCCCCATAAGTGACGGCAAAGCAGTCGGTACCCGCGCTGTCGGTGCGCCCTGCGAGACCGATGGTAAGACCACTGGCGCCATGATGAAAGTCCGCACTTAGCGCCGTCGAGATCAACGGCAGAAAACGAAGCAACTCGACGATGTCAACGACCGACCCGGCACTGACCAGCGGCAGGCTCAGTGGACCGAAGGAGGTCAGCTGAGCGTGCTCAGCGAATGCGAGGCCCAGCCGAAACCCGTCGTGCGGCCCCATCGTCGGATACACGTCATGAAACCATTGCATCGGCACCTGCGCTTCTTGCGTGATCAACGTTCTGAGGTCGGTGCCCTCCTGGGCCATTATCCGACCGAATGCGCTCGTCGCCTCCGTGCCCAGCGCACCGCTGTCGAGAAGCTGTGCAAACGCCAACGGGGGCACACCGGATTCACCGAGGGTCACGTGAGCCAGATTAACAACAGATTGCGACGTTCACACATGGATCGGTCGGGATCCGCACATTCACACTCAAGGGGAACCTCATACGTGCAAGGAGGTGGCCATGGCCACGATCACATACATCACCCACGATGGAGACGACTACGAAGCCGATCTCGTGGAGGGGAAGTCGCTCATGCAGACCGCCGTCGACGAAGCCGTCCCCGGCATCGACGGTGATTGTGGTGGCGAAGCGGCCTGCGGTACGTGTCACGTCATTGTCGACCCGGCGTGGATCAAGACCGTCGGGCGCAGCGGCGAGGGCGAGGAAGAGATGCTGAGCATGCATCCGGAACGGGAAGGAACCTCGCGGCTGTCCTGCCAGATGATCGCGACTGAGGAGTGGGACGGCCTGACTGTTCGCCTCCCGGAATTCCAACTCTGACCCGCAACGACGAAGGAATGCAATCATGAGCATCGCAGCCACCGTCGCCGAGAAGGCGCAATCAATGATCCCGATCGACCTTCAGATCCGGGGGGCGCATGTCTATGACAAGACCCGCCGAATCGTCACAAGGACCGACGGCCAGAAGATCTTCACCGAGACCCCGATCCCGCCGGTGGACGAGGTCGATCTCGCCGAAATCGACCTGAGTAACCCGTTCCTGTATCGCCAGGGTATGTGGCGCTCGTACTTCGAGCGTGTCCGCAACGAGGCGCCGGTGCACTTCCGTTCGGAGAGCCCCTTCGGTCCGTTCTGGTCGGTCACGCGACACGCCGACATCATCGCGGTCGACAAGAATCACGAGGCGTTCTCCGCCGAACCGTTCATCATCATCGGCAGGCCCCCGCGTTTCATGGACATCGCGATGTTCATCGCGATGGATCCGCCCCGGCACGACAAGCAGCGCGCCGCAGTGCAGGGCGTGGTGGCTCCGAAGAACCTTCGTGAGATGGAGGGGCTCATCCGCGCGCGCGTCCGCGAAGTCCTCGACGGCCTCCCACTCAACGAGCCGTTTGACTGGGTCCAGACTGTGTCGATCGAACTCACTGCACGCATGCTCGCGACGCTACTTGACTTCCCTTACGACAAGCGGCACAAGCTGGTCGAATGGTCCGACCTCGCGACCTCGATGGAGCAGGCCAACGGCGGCCCCTCGGACAACGACAGGGTCTTCCGTGAGATGGTCGCGATGGCGCAAGGCCTGAGTTCGCTGTGGCGGGACAAGGCGGCACGTACCGTGGCCGGCGAAGAGCCTGGCTTCGACCTCATCACCATGCTGCAAAGCAACGAGGACACCAAGAACCTCCTCGACGATCGCCCCATGGAGTTCCTCGGTAACCTCGTGCTGCTGATCGTCGGCGGCAATGACACGACCCGCAACTCCATGAGCGGCGGAGTGCTGGCCCTCAACGAATACCCCGAGCAGTTCGAGAAGCTCAAGGCCAACCCCGACCTCATCCCCAACGCGGTGTCGGAGATCATCCGCTGGCAGACCCCTCTTGCTTACATGCGCAGGGTCGCCAAGAAGGACGTCATGCTCGGCGGCCAGTTCATCCGCAAGGGTGACAAGGTGGTGATGTGGTACGCCTCGGGCAACCGAGACGAGCGCGTCTTCGAGCGTCCAGACGAGCTCATCATCGACCGGGCCAACGCCCGCAACCACATCGCGTTCGGTTTCGGTGTACACCGCTGCATGGGCAACCGGCTCGCCGAGCTCCAGCTACGCATCCTGTGGGAGGAGCTCCTCCCTCGCTTCGACAACATCGAGGTGGTGGGTGAGCCGGAGTACGTGCAATCGAACTTTGTCCGTGGGATCAGCAAGATGATGGTTCGCCTGACCCCCAAGGGGGAAATGTGACGGCTGATCAGGTCGTCATCCTCGGCGCGAGCCACGCCGGCGTCCAACTCGCGGGCGCTCTCCGAAAGGAGAAATGGGCCGGGGATGTCTTGCTGATCGGCGACGAGGGCAGGCTCCCCTACCAGCGTCCACCGCTGTCCAAGGCATACCTGGCAGGTGCATCACAGCTTGATGACTGCGCGATCCGCGGACGTCAGTTCTACGACAAGCAGCGGATCGAGCTCGTGGACGGAACGGCGACGGCGATCAACCGTTCCGCGCACACCGTCACCCTCAACAGTGGAGACGTGGTGTCTTACGCCACGCTGGCACTGTGCACCGGCGCGCGCGCCCGCGCGCTGACCGTTCCGGGCGCCGAGTTGACGGGCGTCCACTACTTGCGCACCGCCACCGACGTCGAGGCCATCCGTGCCGCGGTGGTGCCAGGTTGCCGGGCCGTCATCGTCGGCGGCGGCTATATCGGCCTGGAGACGGCCGCCTCACTTCGAGCTCAGGGTGTGGACGTCACTGTTCTCGAGGCTGCGGAACGCGTGCTCGAGCGGGTGACCGCGCCGGTGGTCTCGAGGTTTTTCGACCGTACCCACCGGACCGAGGGTGTCGATGTTCGCACCAGCGCGTTGGTCGAGGGTTTTCGCGGGGAGGGGCGAGTCGAAGAGGTGGTGCTCGCCGACGGTGAGACCCTGGCCGCGGACCTCGTCATCGTCGGTGTCGGCATCATTCCCAACACGGATCTCGCGGTCGCCGCGGGCCTCGAGGTTGACGACGGAGTCATCGTCGACGACCATGCACGCACCAGCGACCCCGACATCGTCGCCGCCGGCGACTGCGTCAACCAACGGATCGCACGGTACGACAGGCGCGTCCGCCTCGAATGTGTGGCGGCCGCCACCGAGCAGGCCAAGGTCGCGGCAGCGACCATCTGCGGCAACGAAGCCGGTCTCACCGCGCTGCCTTGGTTCTGGTCCGATCAATACGATCTGAAGCTGCAGATCGCCGGGCTCAACACCGGGTACGACGAGGTACTGGTCAGCGGTGACCCTGACCACGACCGTGACTTCACCTGTTACTACTTCAACGACGGCGAGCTGATCGCCGCGGACTGCGTCAACAGACCCAAGGATTTCATGAACGCGAAGCGTACGATCGCACAGCGTTCGTCGCTCGACAGGTCCGAACTGATCGGAGCCACACCATGACCACATCACCCGCGGCAGCGGAAAGGCCGGCGGCGGCGCTCACAGCATCGACCTTCCTCGACATCCATCACGCGACCGTGCAGGCCTTCACCCAAGACGCGGTCGGCGACGCGGACACCGATCGCGAGAAGGCGCGGCGCCTCTTCGCCGCAGTCCGAGACCAGATCCGTTACGACCCCTACACCGTCTCTGACAAGCCCGATCATTACCGGGCCAGCCATGTCATCGAGTCCGGACGTGGGTACTGCGTACCCAAAGCGGTCGTACTGACAGCCGCGTTCCGCGCGGCAAACATACCGGCCCGGCTCGGCTTCGCTGATGTACGCAATCATCTGCAGACCGACGCGCTGCGCGAACTCATGGGAACCGACGTCTTCGTATATCACGGATACAGCCACGTCTACATCGAGGGGCGCTGGTTGAAAGCTACACCCGCGTTCAACATTGAATTGTGCACTCGATTCGGGGTCCCACCTATCGACTTCACCGGCGATCGCGACGCGTTGTTTCACGCGCACGCGGCGGACGGCTCCGCGCACATGGAGTACGTGCACGAACGCGGCGTCTACAACGACTTGCCCCTCGAGGAAATCCTGGCGGGCCTGCGGCATGCCTACGGCCCTCTGATCTTCTCGGGACGGCCAGCTCCGTCCGACGCATTCCGCGCATAGTGTGCGCTCCGGCGGGCTACCGCCGCAGGTTACTGCCCGCTCGAACACCCGTGCCACCACCTGTCGGCCAGATCCCGTCGCACAGTGTCCACCACCACTAGGGAGACCATGACAATGTCCGAGTCATTGCTCGACACCTATCCACACCGAATGGGCGGCCATTGCGGCTCCAGCGCGATGCGCGACTTGATGGTGAGGGGGACCCGTTTGGTGGTCCAGTCGCTATGCGGCTTGGGATTGGTGGGTCGTGGTCCACTGTAGAGCGAATTCAGCGGGGCTGAGTTCGCCGTGGGCGCTGTGGGGCCTGGCGGTGTTGTAGTCGGTCCTCCAATCCTCGGTGATCACTTGGGCTTCGAGCAGAGAATCGAAGCGCCACGAGTTGAGCAGTTCATCGCGTAGTCGACCGTTGAACGATTCGATCCAGCCGTTCTGCCATGGCGAACCGGGGTCGATGAACAAGGCTCCGGTGCCGGTGAATCGGCACCAGTCGCGTACGGCGTGGGCGACGAATTCGGGGCCGTTGTCGAACCGCACGTAGACCGGCGCCCCGCGGGTCAAAGCCAGCGTGTCAAGGACTGCGACCACTTGGTCGGCGTCGATTGACCTGCCGATCTCGATGGCCAGGCACTCTCGGGTGTACTCATCAATGATGTTGAGTAGCTTGATCGTACGACCATCAGCGAGGGTGTCGAATTGGAAGTCCATCGCCCAGATCACGTTCGGCCGGATAGGACACATCGCCCCTACGGTGACACCGACGCCGGTCAACCGCTTCTTTTTGCGGCGCTGGGGCACTCGAAGTCCTTCCTCACACCATAGTCGACGAATACGTTTGTCGTTGACCGCCCATCCGGATTTGCGTGCCATCTTCGCTGCTCGCCGCCACCCCCACCGGGGCCGGTCGGTGGAGAACCTGCGTAGCCAGGCCCTCAGCCTGGTGTCCTCGTCGTCCGCTGGTTGTGTCCTCAGGCGCATCGTCGAGCGGTGGATACCGACCACCGCACACGCCCGACGCTGAGACACCCCGAACCGTTCTTGCAGCACCGTCACGGCGCGGCGTTTACGGTTCGGGGTCAAAAGTTTCCCGACGACAGGTCCTTGAGCATGTCAATGTCGAGGGCCTGGTTGGCCACGAGCTTCTTGAGTCGGGCGTTCTCCGCCTCGAGTTCTTTGAGCCGCTTGGCGTCATCAGCTTTCATGCCGCCGTACTGGGCCAGCCAGCGATGCCACGTGGACTCCGCGACTTCGAGGTGCCGGCACACCTCGTCGAGTTCCTGACCAGCGGCGAGGAGCATATTGCCCTCGGCGAGCTTGCGGATGATCTGCTCCGGCGTGTGCCGGCGGCGCTTGTTCGATGTCATGACGTCGTTGATTCTTCCTGCTCGAACAATCGAGCAACAGAGTCCCACAACGACTGGACCACCCAGGAGGGCTCACCTCACAAGCTAAGCGCTCGGTTCACGGGGAGGGCGGTAAGGCGCTGCGAATGGGTTAGATACGTCTCGCCCTCAGGGTTGATGCAGCCTTGCTGTATCGGGTAACACCAGATGCAGGCGCGGTTACGGTATTCTAGTCGGCTTGAAGGAATCGAGTAATCAGGTCTGTGGCGGCGTCCGGGTCTCCGTGGTTCTGAAAGTGACTTAAGTCAACTTTCACGAACACGGCGTTCGCGGTGAAATACGCTTTCTTGCCTACTGTGCCGACCGCTTTGATGGAGAGTGCCCGAGCGGTGTTATCGACGACCGTGGCGACGAGGTGCACGGGTGTGTGCAGTGGCACTGGGTGTCGGTACTCGACGGTGAGTGTTCGAGTGACTGCAGGTGTGCGGGCGATCCACAGGGTGAATCCCATGATGTCGTCGCAGGCTGCTGAGATGGCACCGCCATGGGCTAGGCCGGGTGCTCCTGATTGGCGTTCGTCGAAGGTTAGATCAGCGTAGACGTGGTCGTCATGCCTGTATACCTCGAGCTGGAGTCCGCTGGGGTTGTCGCTGCCACATCCCATACATGATGGCGAGTGCGCTGGTAGCCGCTGATCGAAGCCCATTGGGTGGTCCTCTCTGCGGTCCTCGTTCGGTGTTCGAGCACTCGCAGTTTCGTTCTGTTACCGACGGTATCGTTTGTGCTGTTGGTCTGGAGCGGGAAGTGGGCAAGGGTGGAGATCGCCGATATCGATGATGTGGACCCGAGGCGGGTTCGCTCGCGGGCGCGGTTGTTGGATGCTGCCGCGACCCTGCTCAGCAGCGGTGGGGTCGAAGCGGTCACCGTGGAGGCTGTAACCCGGCTATCTCGCGTAGCCCGCACCACGCTGTATCGACATTTTGAGAGCACCACGGACCTGGTGGCAGCAGCCTTCGAGCGGTTGTTGCCTCAGGTGGACAACCCTGAAACCTCGCAATCGATTCGCGATGACCTGGTCACATTGATGCAACGCCAGGCTGCTCTCATCGAACAGGCTCCGTTGCAGTTGACCACACTGGCTTGGTTGGCAATGGTTCCCAAGCAACCTGGCGAAGAACCAAACGCATTGGGGCCGTTGCGGATGCGCGTAGTCAACCAGTACCGAGAACCCTTTGATCGAGTGTTGACAAGTAGCGCGGCCGCCGCTGAACTCGACGATCCGGACTTGACCATGGCGATCACTCAGCTGGCAGGCCCTCTGGTCTTCGCCAAGCTCACCGGGATTCGCGCGATGGATGTCGCTGATCTCGAGCGCCTCGTCGATGACTTTCTTGCGGCGCACAGGCGGCGCCCGCCTACATAGCCTCACCGCCTTCCACTTTTACGCTACAACTTGTAGCGTAGCGCTACCGATGGTTCCACTGTGGGCCAGATGAGTTGGTGAGGTACTGCGTATGGTGGTCCATCGTCCCGATGACAAGCGCTTGGCAAGGCGGCCGTTGGTCGAGCGCAGCGAGTACAGCTCCACGTTGGGACGAATCGCGCGGTTCACTTTGACGCACAAGTCCCTGGTCATCGGGGTGTGGATAGCTGTCGGGGTGGTGTTGGCGGTGCTGTTTCCTCAGTTGGAGACGGTGGTGCGGCAGCAATCGGTAGATCCGATCCCTGCAGGGGTTCCGTCCTTTCAAGCTCTTGATCAAATGGGTGGCGCATTCGGGGAAAAGGGCGCTAAGACCACTGTCTTCGTGACCATGGAGAACCCGAATGGGCTTACAGAGGTCACGCGAGAGCGATACGACGCGTTGGTCCTACAGCTCCGTGAAAATTTTGACGATGTGCAATCGGTTCGTGACTTGCTGTCGGATCCGATCACTGCCCGCCAGGCGTTGAGTGAGGATGGCAAGGCCTGGTATCTGCCCGTCGGGGTCTCGGGGACCCTGGGCGGTCCGGCGGCGACTCATGCGGTGGAAACCGTCCGCGAAACCGCACGCCGGGTGTTTGAAGATACTGGTACCGCGGTTCATGTCACCGGACCCGCAGCCACCTTCAGTGATCAGATCGTGAGTGCCGAGAGCGACCTGGTCGTGATCACTTTGGCCACAGTCGCGCTGATCGCCCTGATCTTGCTGGTGGTGTACCGATCGCTGTTCACAGCACTGGTGCCGTTGCTGGTGATTGGTGTCAGCCTTGGGGTGGGCCGCGGCGTCTTGTCCGCACTAGGTGAGCTCGGAATGCCGGTGTCTCAGTTCACCGTCGCATTCATGACGGTCATTCTGCTCGGGGCCGGGGTGGACTACTCAGTCTTTTTCATCAGCCGCTATCACGAGCGGTTGCGCCAAGGCGCGCCTACCGCGGATGCTCTTGTGGACGCTACAGCGACGATCGGACGGGTCATCTTGGCCTCGGCGGCGACGGTGGCACTGGCATTCCTGGCTATGGCGTTCGGCGAACTGAGCGTCTTTTCCACCTTGGGTCCGGCCTGCGCGATCGCGATCCTCATCGGGTTCCTCGCCACTGTCACCTTGCTGCCGCCGGTGCTGCAGTGGGCAGCCCGCTTCGGTTGGGGCAACCCCCGACGAGACCTCACGCGCAAGTACTGGAATCGCGTGGCGGTGCTTGTCGTCCGCCGCCCAGTCCCCCTTCTCGCTATAACGATGGTGGGGCTGATCGTGCTGAGCACGATCGCGATGGGTATCCACATCACCTATGACGACCGCCAGGGCCAACCCGCGACGACCGACAGCAACCAGGGATATGCGCTGCTTGACCGCCATTTCCCCACAGATGTGACGGTTGCTGAGTTTCTTGTGGTGGATGCGCCGATCGACCTACGCACCGCCAGCGGACTTGCCGACCTCGAGCAGATGGCTTCGCGGGTATCCCAAATTCCCGGGGTGACTCGCGTCATCGGCGTCACCCGCCCCACCGGCGACAAACTCGAACAGGCCGAGCTGTCGTGGCAGAACGGTCAGATCGGGGACCAGGTGGCAGGCGCCGTCGCAGACGGCCAGCAACGAAAAGGCGACCTCGAGCAGTTGCGCTCCGGTGCCAACCAGCTCGCCGACGGGCTGGCCCAACTCGACACCCAGCTACGCCTCAACCTGACGCCACTCGCCGGTATCCTCACCCAAGCAAGCACCGCCGGTCAACAAATCCAGCAGTACCAACCACTCCTGCGCCAGCTCGCCGCGTCCGCGCCCGCACTCGACCGCGCCTCACAGAACGCCCCACAACTTGCCGCCCTGACCCGCCAAACATCCGCGGCGCTGACAACAGTGACCTCAATCCTACCCCTCCTCGACTCAGCGCCCTGGTGCGCCCAAGTCCCCCAGTGCGCAACCCTGCGCGCACAGATTCGCGACCTCAACGCCACACTAGGGAGTGGACTGCTCGACCAGATCACCACCCTGTCAACACAACTCGCACAACTAGACACACCCCTCACGACGGTCACCGACCAACTCACCGCAACCGTCAACTCCCTCAACTCCACCCTGAGCACCATCAACAACCAAGACCTGCCCGCTAAGATCACTCAACTCCAAACTGGCGTGAGTCAGCTCGCCGCAGGATCACGACAACTCGCCGACGGCGTGTCCGCGCTGATCGACAGCAACCTTCAGCAACTAGCCGGGATGGCCACCCTAGCCACGCAACTCCAAACCTCCGCCCGCGAAACCGCCGGAACAGACTCCGCGACCGGCTTCTACCTGCCACCTCAAGCCAACGCAGACCGCCGCTTTGTCGATGTCGCTCGCCAATTCGTCTCGCCCGACGGCCATACCGTGCGCTACGCAATACAAACCAGCTTCGACCCCTACAGCACCGAAGCCATACAACTGACCAACACCATCACCGATGTTGCAAACGCCGCCAGACCGAACACCACCCTGGAGGACTCCCACATCGCAATCGCCGGATTCCCCGCCATCAACGCCGACCTGCAACGCCTACTCGCCGACGACTTTCAACTCCTGGCACTGGCAACCCTCATCATCGTCGGCCTGATCCTAATCCTTCTCCTCCGAGCACTCATCGCACCGCTGTATCTCCTAGGAACCGTCGTCCTCAACTACACCGCGGCACTGGGCATCGGCGTCCTAATCTTCCAACACATCCTCAAAACCGAGATCGCCTGGCCTGTACCGCTATTGGCTTTCATAGTCCTCGTCGCCGTCGGCGCAGACTACAACATGCTGCTCATCTCTCGCCTACGCGAGGAATCCCAGAACAACATACGAATCGGCGTTCTACGAACCGTCACCAACACCGGATCGGTCATCACCTCGGCCGGCCTCATCTTCGCTGCCAGCATGTTCGGCCTCGTGGCTGGCTCGATCTCCATCATGACCCAAGTTGGACTGATCATCGGTATCGGACTACTGCTCGACACCTTTATAGTGCGCACCATCGTCGTGCCGGCCATCGCGACACTACTAGGCAAAACCAGCTGGTGGCCGAACAACGAAACCGTTTAACGTACTCCTGGTTTAGTTCCCCAGTATCCGCGCGGGACTGTCGCTAGGGACTGCTGCACGGATAGGTGACATCTGATCTGGCTTGCCTTCGGGCGGTCGGGAAGGATGTAGCTGTGCCCAAGCCGTACCCCCAGGAGCTCCGAGACGATGCGATCCGGGTGGCTCGTGATCGTGGAGAAGGCGTCACGATCGAGCAGGTCGCCAACGACTTCGGTGTGCACCCGATGACGCTGCACAAGTGGATGCGACGCGCGAATATTGATGGGGGCCGCAGCCCTGGCGTGACCTCGACCGAGTCCGCTGAACTGCGCGAGGCCCGTAAGCGGATCCGCCTGCTTGAGCAGGAGAACGAGGTGCTGCGTCGAGCGGCGGCGTATCTATCGCAGGCGAACCTGCCGGGAAAAGGCTGTACCCGCTCGTGAAAGAGCTCGCCGCCGACGGGATTGCCGTCGCGTGTCGTGTCGGGTACTTCAGCTCTCGCGCCAGCCCTACTACCGGTGGCTGGCCAGCCCGGTCACCAATGCCAAGCTGGCCGCGGCGTATCGGGCGAATGCCCTGTTCGATGCCCACCGCGAGGACCCGGAATTCGGCTACCGATTCCTCGCCGGGGAAGCCGCCACCGTGGGTGAGTCGATGGCCGAGCGGACCGCGTGGCGGATCTGCCGCGACAACGCCTGGTGGTCGGTGTTCGGCAAGAAGCGAGGTCGTAACGGCCGACGACCGGGACCACCAGTCCACGATGATCTGGTCCAGCGCGACTTCACCGCCGAGGAGCCACATCGGTTGTGGCTCACTGGTATCACCGAACACCACACCCGTGAGGGCAAGCTCTATCTGTGTGCAATCAAGGACGTGCACTCAGGGCGGATCGTCGGCTACAGCATCGATTCCCGGATGAAAGTCCCGACTGGCCGTGGCAGCGTTGCACAGCGCGCTGGCCCGTCGTGGTGAGGTGGCCGGCTGCATCGTTCACTCGGATCGAGGGTCACAGCTCCGGTCGCGGAAATTCCTACACGCCTTGAATACTCACGGTCCAACGGGGTCGATGGGCAAGGTCGGGGCGTGAGGGGACAACGCAGCTATGGAGATCTTCTTCGCGCTCCTGCAACGCAACGTGCTCGACCGTCAACGCTGGGACACCCGTGAACAGCTACGGATCGCAATCGTCACCTGGATCGAACGGACCTACCACCGCCGGCGCCGGCCACCACATCGGCCGAGAATCAGACCCGGCGGCTGATGCGACTGGCCGGGGTCCGCGGAGTGCAGCGGGCAGCGAAGGCTTTCACCACCCGTCCCGACCCGACCACGGCCAGACCTACCGACCGAGTTCAGCGACAGTTTCGTGCCGATCGACCCAACCAGCTACGGGTCGTCCCAGCTATGGGTCGTCGACATCACCTGCGTGCGAACCTGGCAGGGCTTCGCCTACACCGAATTTGTCACCGATGCCTGCACCCGCGTGATCGTCGGTTGGCATGTTGCGGCTACCATACGGACCGAGCTGATCAGGCAGCGTCGGCCTTGGCGCACCGTCGAGCAGGTGGGGCTTGCCACCTGCGAATGGGTCTGGTGGTACAACCAACAGCGTCTACACGAAGCGCTCGACTATCAACCACCCACAGAGTTCGAGGCCGCCCTCAACGGCGCCTCAGCTATCTGCGAGTCGGCCGCCCCGGCCCTCGCAACCACATAGGAACTAAACCTGGGGTACTTCATGGTCTTGCGTCGACCAAATGAACCCCCAATACATATCGCTGGCCTATGCCGACCGGCTGATCGAGTTTAAAGTCGACCCCTCGGTCAGCACTGTGCGCGACTCCTCCGACAACACTCTCGCCGAAGCGTCAGGTACCGCGAGTGTCATTTGCCACGGTGAAGGGACCGCTGTGAGCTGATTTTTGCCATCGGGATGGGACCACCTGGATTGCCAGTTATGGGACCACCGGCGCGTTGCGCTGGTGGTCTCTTGTTTTGTCCGTTGGGCCTTGACCCCGGATCTTGGACACAGGGTGGGATTTATGCTGCGTGTAGAAGTGTAGCAGCGTAACGGTTTTCGTAGGTGAGTGGTGATTGGTGCCCGCACCACGAGTGTCTTCGGCGGTTGTTGTAACGCACGAGCCACCCAAAGACTTCACGCCGGCAGGTGAACTCATCGGGCCAGGACTGCTCATCTTGAAGGACCTCGCGTTTGAGCGTGGCGTTGAACGACTCGGCCATCGCATTGTCGGCGCTGGTGCCCACCGCTCCCATGGACTGGGTCACGCCGAGTTCAGCGCACAGGTTGGCGTAGGCCTTGCTGGTGTAGACCGAGCCGTGATCGGAGTGAAAGACCGCTCCCGACAACGACCCTCGCGTCTGTTGTGCCGCTTGCAAGGCATCGGCAACGAGATCGGTGCGCATATGATCGGCCACCGCCCACCCCGTCAACCGTCGGGAGTAGCAGTCGATCACCGTAGCCAGGTACAGGTTGGAGCCATCGGCGATCGGCAGATACGTGATATCGCCGACATACACCCGGTTCGTGGCGGGCGCGGTGAAATCGCGTTCCACCAGGTCAGGGACTATGCGATCGGCAGGTTCAGGGATCGTGGTGACCACACGACGGCGCCGCCGATAACCGACAATGCCGTGGGCGCGCATCACCCGCGCCACCCGTTTGTGATTGACCCGGTTCTCCAGCGCCACCCCATCGTTGAGTTCCGCGGTAATCCGCGGTGCACCACAGGTGCTGTCACCATCGTGAACCTCACGAATACGTTGCGCCAAAACATGATCAGCTTCCGCACGAGCCGCCCGGCGCGGGGCCGCCTTGCGCCAGGCGTAAAACGACGAACACGCGATCTCGAGGAGATCGCATAGCCACTTGACCGGGTAGGTGTCGAGGTGGTCGGCGACGAACTGGAAGCGGCTCACCAGTTCGTCTCCCCGGCGAAATACTTGGCCGCCTGACGCAAAATCTCCCGTTCGGTGCTCAGCTTGAGCTTCTCGCTACGCAGTGCCGCGTTCTCCCTCTCCAACCGTGCGATCTTGGCCTCAGCGCTTTCTGGCCCCACCACAGCGGGCCCATCGCCGTTGCGGGCCTTGAGCGGGCTGACCGCCCCGCTGCCATCGGCAGCGGTCTTGCGGCCGGTGCCGTAGCGCTCAAGCCAGTGACGCAACGTGCCGCGCTCGACCCCAAGATCGGCGGCGATACCGCGCACCGTGGCCCCGGGGGTCGACTCGTACAAGTCCACCGCGTCCTGACGAAACTGCTCTGAATAGTGTCTCCGAGCCATACCTTGATCATCTCGCTTCTCCCCGCGAACTGCGGGATTCAACGTGTCCAAGGTCCGGGGTCAGGTCCCGTTGACTCGGCCGTGACGAGCAGTCATGGAAGGGGCGGCGGCATGGGCTATCGGGAGGTTGCTGTGGAAGAGATCAGAGAAGTCCTGCGGTTGTGGCTGGGTCTGGCGGTGGGGTTACCGTCGCCGGGGCTGCGCACGATCGCCGCGCATGCGGGGGTGTCCGTGGCCATGAGAAAGTCCCCACTGGTGGGGGGTTGAGGTTCCCCCCGAACCGTAGAGGCATCGATAATGAGGAGCACGATGCCAGAGAAGCGGAAGAAGTACGACCGGGA
>NZ_LZTE01000006.1:0-1129 GCF_001665925.1 Gordonia sp. 852002-50816_SCH5313054-c | reverse complement strand
CTAGTGTCGCGTTTCGTTAGTTGGTTTTCGGTTGAGCTTTCTTGAGAATCTCCTCGACCGGTTTCGTCCACACGAAGGGGTGTTTGCGGTCGTTCCAGCCGTTGATGAAGGCTCGGATCTTCGCGTTGAGGTCCTTGACTGAGGTGAACACACCACGCCGGATCGCTTGCCGGTCGATAATGCCGAACCAGACCTCGACGAGGTTGAGCCACGACCCTGATGTCGGGGTGAAGTGGACGTGGATGTTGGGGTGCGCGGCGATCCACTCGGTGACTGCCGACTTTTTGTGGGTGGCGTAGTTGTCCATCACCAGGTGTAACTCCTGGTCGCCGTAGGTGCGGTCGATTTGCCTGAGGAACGACAAGAACTCCTGGTGGCGGTGCCGTGGCTTGACTGTGGCGGTCACCTGTCCGGTCGCGATCTCCAGTGCGGCGAACAGTGTGGTGGTGCCGTGGCGTTTGTAGTCGTGGGTTCGGCGTTCGATCTGTCCTGGCTGCATCGGGAGCATAGGCGCGGTGCGGTCGAGGGCCTGAATCTGGGACTTCTCGTCCACGCACAATACGATCGCATTCTCCGGCGGTGCCAGATACAGGCCGACGACATCGGTGACTTTGGCGACCAACTCCGGGTCGGTGGAGAACTTGAACGTCCCCGAACGCCACGGCTGTACCCCATACTCACGCCACGCGCGGGCGACCGTGGCGTTGCCGATCCCGAGGTGACTGGCCAACAGGCGTGATGACCAGTGGGTCACCCCATACTTCTTGGGCGGTGGCTTCAACGTCGCCGAGATGACACCCGCGTGATCGAGATGTCTTGGGCGACCCGATCGTTGGGCGTCAAGAAGTCCGTCGAGGCCGTCATGGAGATACCGGGAACGCCACTTGAGTACCGTCGGCACCGACGTCCCGACAACCTCGCTGATCCGCGAATTGGCCACCCCTGCAGCAGCAAGAGTCACGATCCGCGCCCGACGCACCAGCCCCGCAGGCGTCGACGTCGACCGTAGTAGCCGATCAAGTTCATCCGCATCACCATCACGCAGGCCAAGAGCCGGGGCCGCAGAATTCGCCATAGCCAATTCTCTCAAACCACGAACCATAAACTAATTAACGACACGCGACACTAG
>NZ_LZTE01000005.1:0-2355 GCF_001665925.1 Gordonia sp. 852002-50816_SCH5313054-c | reverse complement strand
TCCCGGTCGTACTTCTTCCGCTTCTCTGGCATCGTGCTCCTCATTATCGATGCCTCTACGGTTCGGGGGGAACCTCACTCTTCCGTGAGGGTTTGGCGGGTGGGATGAGCGGAACGCTTGATGCCATCGGCTCTCGCGCCAACTCGATATACCCGCCGGGGATGTTCGGTGTTCCGGTGAACCTCGGTTCCTACGGTGGGATGTTCTCGGATCACCTTATGAGTGCGCCTGGCCTCTCCTCGCTTTTTCAGAACGCGCAGAAGCAGATGGTCGACAAATACCCTGACGTGATCGCGCGTGATCAGTCAGCTGAGGTGATGTACAGCGCTCCCGGAGCAGCCGACGTACGGGTCGATCTCCAGTTCGCCGACGACATGGGCGACTTGTGGCGTCGACGGCACGGTCAGCAACCCGAGCCTGTGATGGAGGACGAGTAGGCCAAGTCTCCGAGTCCGACCCACGTCCGAAATGATAAGAACGTCATAACACCTAATCGCAAGGCGCCAGACCTTGGTCAGTCGCCTCTAAGAGCAGAGCCACTCGATGTCGACCACTATGCCCAAACAAACGCCCCCGAAGATTGCTCCCTTCACCCCGGATTTCGTCAAGGGCGTGTGCGACGTGCTTTCGCAGACAGATCATCCGGGACTCACCGGTTCCGAGATCGACTCCTTGCTCCAGATGGTGGGAGTCAGGCAGCGTGAGCCGGGCGGCAACAAGCGCGACAGCCTGTACGTCACTCTCTACAACGTCCAGGTTCGACAGCAAGCCGGCAACGTCATGGGCGGATTCATCGCAAAGGCCATGAATCCTAGCCGGTATGCCGCTCAGCCAGCTCGTTTCGACGAGCTGCGCGACCAGCTCAACCAGTTCCTCGTGTACTACGGCTACGCAGTTAACGAAGCGGGCAAGCTCGCATCCGGAGCGAAGGCATCCAGCATCTCCGAGGGTGCCGCCCTGGCCGGACGACTTCAAACTGAGCTGAGGCGCCGAGGGTGTCACAGCGAGTTATTCCGCTACTGCGACGAGGAACTCATCGGGCGTTCTCTGTTTCATGCAATGTCGGAAGCGTCGAAGAGCATCCCAGCAAGAGTCCGCGGCATCACGGGGTTGGCGGGTGATGGCGCAGCTCTTTACGACGGCGTCCTCGGAACCAATCGCGAGCATCCCGCCTGGTCCATCAACGCCCATGAATCAGACTCCGACATCAGCGAGCACCGCGGCTTTAAAAGCCTGCTCGTTGGGATCCACGGGCACTTCCGAAACCCGCGCGCGCACTCCAGCCGAATCTTCAATGATGAGGTTCTGAACGATTTCTACGACGCGTTCTCGCTCTCCTCCTACGTACATCGTCGGCTCGACTCAATGAGGAGATTGACCGCACCCCACTGAGCCGAAAGCTTGGCTTGCGGCTATCCGCGCCGAGGAACGATTGCTCGGGTCGCTGCTCACGGTCTCAGGTCCGGACCACACCAGAACCAACGGCCCGCTCTAGATCCGCTATGACGAGTCCTCTCATCCGTTTCATCACGACCGGCTTTCTGGGTGCCCACCCCCTCGCTGCGAACGTCACCAATCTGCTCATGCGGCTGCCGACCTCCGGGAGGGCGGCAGATCAGCGCGCCCAGCGAGTGGCGCCGCCAGAATGTCCTATCGCGCCGATATCCTGCCTACGTGCCTCCCCGGTCGCGGGAGGACGTGCTGCGCGATCAAGGGTGAGTGATGATTGACGAATCGGCGGTCGTCGAACAGTTCCTCGAGCTAGCTCGGGGCACGAGCAGCTCGCTGATCAGCTTCCTGCCGGCGTTCGAGGACGCCGTCACAGTTCCGGAAACATCGACTATCGTGCGGACGCACTTTCTCGCACATGATGCCAACGGAGCGCCTGCTGTGGAGCAGCTCGCAGGAGCGATGGCGTCTGCGGCCATGGATTTCTGTATAGCACGTTCGAAGATCGAGCGAGCGTATGCAGAGTACGAGGAGACTCGATCGACCGCGGCCATCGTGAGCTTGAATGAGCTGACGTGTGCGGTCTCAGGAGATGCGTGACGTCGTGTTCTCGGGAGATGCTTACCGGCGGTGGGGCCGGTGGGCGTTGAAGTTGCGAATGGTCTTGGTGGTGGTTCGTGCGTGCAGTGACAGTTCTCTGGCGCCGTCGAGCACTCGTAGGTGGTGATCGTCGACGATGATGGTGACGATGGTGCCGGCGTAGGTCGGACTGACTCGGAGGCGTTGGCCGGCCACCATGATCTGACCGCTCTTGGGAACCCGGCGCTGCACGCTCTGCGGCCCTGACGGTGGCGCAGGCGGCAGCGGGGTGCTGGCTTCCCGAACTCCGGTCAAGCGGCGAATATT
>NZ_LZTE01000004.1:0-1458 GCF_001665925.1 Gordonia sp. 852002-50816_SCH5313054-c | reverse complement strand
ATTGACCGGGCTCAACCAGTCGATGCAACACCGGCTTGTTGGAGCAACAATAGCTGCTCGTTGAAGGCCTCAGCGGGAGTCATCCATCCGAGCGACTTCCGAGGGCGCGTGTTCAGCGCGAATGCGACGGCTTCGATGTCTTCGGCGCTCCAGCGGGACAGGTCGGTGCCCTTCGGGAAGTACTGACGCAGCAGCCCGTTGGTGTTCTCGTTCGTGCCGCGCTGCCAGGGCGACTGCGGATCGGCGAAGAACACCGGGATGCCGGTTTCGACGCGGAACTGCGTGTGAGCGGACATCTCCTTGCCGCGGTCCCAGGTCAACGAGCGCGCCAGCTGCGCCGGCAGCGCCGACATCGTGTTGGCGAGAGCATTCTTCATCGTGATCGCGCCATAGCCGGCCAACGCCGGCCCGTTCTTCGGCGTCTCCTTGTGCCGATAGCCCTCTTCCCGCGGGAGATGGACGAGCAGCGTGTAACGGGTCTTGCGCTCGACGACCGTGCCGACCGCCGAGCGCTCCAACCCGATCAGCAGATCGCCTTCCCAGTGCCCGGGGACGGCGCGACCGTCGGCTTCCGCCGGTCGCTCGCTGATCAGCGTCTCCGGCGTGACATGCGCCCAGGTCTTGCGCCGCGACCGCTCTCGGGGGACGCGTAGCGCCCTGCCCGTGCGGAGGTTCCAGACGAGTTCGCGCTTGAGCGCGCCGCGGCCCTCGATGTAGAGCGACTGGTAGATCGTCTCTGGGCTGATGCGCATGGACTCATCATCCGGGAAGTCGATCTTCAACCGGTGTGAGATCTGCTCCGGACTCCAAGCCCAGGACCAGGCCCTGTCCTTGCGATGCGGCTTGCCTCTCCCGGTGAACCGCGGCGGCTGGGGACCGGTGACGATCGTGCCATCGGGGCGGGTGATCTTCCCCGACAGGCGCTCCTCGACATACGCGCGCAGCCGCGGGTTCGCGACGAGTTTCGCGACCTTGGGTCGCTTCGCGGTCATGTCTGCTTTCCACTGCGCGACCGACGCCCGATACTCCGGCTTCCCGCCCCGCGTGGCCGCGTTCCGCCGCAGCTCACGAGAGATCGTCCCGGCATCGCGGCCCATGGCGCGAGCGATCTCGCGAACGCCCTTGCCCTTCTCCTTGAGAATCGCGATCTCCTCGCGCTCAGCGAACGAGAGGTAGCGGCCCGATGGCTGCTGGGCGATGTCAAATGGCGCCATGCCGCCAGCGTGTCGGAACCATCTTGCGCCGACCGCGGGCGCCACGCCGACAACCCCCGCGGCTTCCTCCGCGAGCAGCCCTTTCGCGATCTCGCCCCAGAACGCCGCCTCGACGGGTTTCTGAAACTTCGGATGCCCCGGCGAGCGGAGCTTCGGACGAACCGCCCTGTCCGCGGCCTGCTGACGACGAACCATCGAACACCTCCTGATAGAGGTGTTGCGACGACCAGTTGAATTCACCTTG
>NZ_LZTE01000003.1:0-31022 GCF_001665925.1 Gordonia sp. 852002-50816_SCH5313054-c | reverse complement strand
TATGCGATCGTCGGCAGCGTCAGATGTGTATAAGAGACAGCGTCCAACACCGTGTCGAGTCGGGCGCGGGCGATCGGATCCAAATCAGCGGTCAACCGCGACATCAACTGCGCGTTCTGCCGGTTCACCCACAGGCGGCGTCGACGTTTACGATCCTTCGAGGTGGTCAGCGTCCCATCCGGATCCAGATGGGCAAGTAGCCGCGAACCCAAATTGGTGATTTCGGCAGGGGTGAACTGGACCGCGTAGCCGGCCATCTGCGCTTCGGCGGCAGCCTTCGTCTCGGCCGACACTTCACCGGGGATCGCTTCGAGCACCTCGAGCACAGCCCGGACGTGCGCGCCCGCGACCCGACCCTCGACCACATACCCAGCCAACGTGGGACACGAGGGTGGTAGTCGGTCGCCGCTGATCGTGGTGAACGACCCGGTCGCGGCGATCACCCGATGCCGCGCCGCGGGATCACCAATATGCAGACCATGCCCCATAAAGTTGCGAACATCGCGGAAACCCAGGGCGCGGGGCAGATCGCGGTCGGAAGCCTCCACAATCAAGCGATCGGTGACCGCGCCCGCGGTCCGCAGTGCTAGCCGTTCGGCCTCAACAGTGGCTTCCACCAGCGCCGCGTCGGATACCAGCGACACATCGACGGCAGCCAACTCATCCAACACCGCGGCAAGACGTGACAGTTTCTCCGCCACGACAGCATCCGCCGAACCCGCCGGCGCAGTCGCCAAAGCCGAAGGCGCACGGCCATTCTCGCTGTTGTTGCGATTGCTGTTGCTGTTCACGTGCCGCCACCCCCGCCCCACATCATATCGAATATGTGTTCTACATTACCCGACAATACCGACAGCGTCGAGGAATTCTCGAACAATTTTTCGACCTTGTGGACAAGCGTTTCGCGGAGTCCCGGTCGACGTCGATCACGCAGACGCTGCCTCATTCACGGCGGCGGTGAGTTCGTCGATTGTGGACGGTTGGAGCCGCTTCCCGTCGAGGAAGAACGTGGGAGTGCCTTGTACGCCCAGGGACAGGCCGTCGGCGACGTCGGCGCGGATTCGTTCGAGCGTGGCGGGGCTGTTGTAGGCGGTGTCGAAGGCTGCCATGTCGAGGCCGAGGTCAACGGCGAAGGTACGGAACAGGTCGTCGGCGGGGACTTGCTGTTCACCCCACTGGGATTGGGTGGCGAACATGCGCTGGTACATCTGCTCGAACCGACCCTGCTGGGCTGCGGCTTCGACTGCACGAGCAGCGCGTTCGGCGTTGAAATGTCCAGGCATCGGGAAGTAGCGGACGACGAAGGTGACGCGGTCGCCATAGGCTCGCCGCAGGTCCTCGATGATCGGGTAGACGGCGCCGCAGGCTTCGCACTCGAAGTCGAGGAATTCCACGAACTGCGCCCGGCTCTGCTCGGGCGAGGACAGGCGGTGACTGTCGGGGCGTACAACGAGATCAGACACTTCGGCAGTATCAGCCGGAGTCGGGGACGTGGCGTCGTCGATGGCAAAAACGGCAACACCGATGCCGACGAAGATGGCAGCGAGTACCGCCCAGGCGATCTTGATCGGTTTGCTCACGCGTTCAACTCCGAGGCGATGTCGTAGGGGAGTGGCATCGGTCTGATCAGGCCGACTGCGACGCGTCGGGTGTGGCCCTCGGGGTAGCGCCCTGGCCCGTCACCTCCGTGCTGCAGCAGTCGCACCCAGCGGGCTCGCCGGCGCGCTGGCCGATGCTGGGCGCACAGCACGTGTCGCCCTTCCATGCGTTGATGCCCTCGCGGACCGCGATCGCGGCGATGACAAGAGCGGCGATCGGGTCAGCCCACGACCATCCGAGCAGGCTGTTGAGAAGTAACCCGAGCAACAGTACTGCCGAGAGGTACGTGCACAGCAAAGTCTGTTTGGAGTCGGCCACCGCGCTCAGCGAGCCGAGTTCACGGCCGGCGCGACGTTCCGCCCACGACAAAAGCGGCATGATCAGCAAACTGACTGCCGCCAAGACAATCCCTATCGACGAGTGACGCGCCTCGCCACCAGTACCGAGGAGGGAACGGAGCGAGTCCACGCTCACGTAGGCCGCCAGGGCGAAGAACGAGAACGCGATGATCCGTAACGCGACCTTCTCGCGCCGTTCCGGATCCGAACCCGCAAACTGCCAGGCAACCGCGGCTGCCGACGACACTTCGATGACCGAATCCAGGCCGAAGCCGATCAAGGCCGTCGAGGACACACGCGTGCCCTCGCCGATCGCGATCACAGCTTCGACGACGTTGTAGGCGATGGTCGCCGCGACGAACCACCGAATCCGACGCTGTAGCAACTCCCGACGGGCAACACTCAGCGCCGGCCGACTCGCATCGGGGAGACCCACCGACGGCCGACCCACCGACGGGAGACCCAGCTCTTCGGCCATCAGCAGCAACCATGCTCGTCGGAGGTTGGACAACACGTCGGATCGACCGCGAGAACCAATCCGAGCAAGTCGTCCAAGGCGTGGGCAATCCGGCCGTCGGTCAGCTCGTACCGAGTGCGGCGACCTTCGGGTACCGCAACAACAAGCCCGCATCCCCGCAGGCAAGCAAGATGGTTCGACAAGACCTGGCGTGACACCCCGATCGCCTCGGCCAACTCCGCGGGATACGCGCCACCATTCCGCAGTCGCAGCAGCACCTGCGTACGCGTCGAGTCTGACAACGCGTATCCGAACCTCGTCAGCGCATCGCGTTGACTCGCCGCCACAGTCTCCATGAATACAGACGGTACATCCATTTCTGTATTCACGACAAGCTGAACCCTTTCAGAGCCAGGCCGCCGGGATCGCCGTCGCGCAGCACCCTCGACGACCGTGGAGTCAGCCCCCGAGTTCTCCAAGCCGCCGCGTCGTCGAGTCGGAGCTGCGGCTAACGTCGGGCAGGTGCACTCACTCGCCGACTGGCTGATCGACCTGATCAGGTCGGTTCCGGTGTGGGCGGTCTACCTGATCGCCGGCGGCGTCGTGTTTCTGGAAACCGCGGTCATCTTCGCGGGTCTGATCATGCCCAGCGAGGCACTCCTCCTTGCGGCGGGCGTGGCTGCAGGCGTGGGCAATACCAACCTCGGCGTTCTGATCACGGTGGCCTGTGTGTGCGCGATCGCGGGCGATGCGGTCGGATTCTGGTTCGGAAGAGTGGGCGGCCCGCGCCTGATGGAATCGCCCCTCGGGCGACGGTTCGGCGAACAGCGATGGGAACGGACGAGCGCGCGGCTCAATCAATCCGGAATGTTGATGGTCGCCGCGAGTCGCTGGGTCGGTTACGTCCGCACGCTCATGCCGAGGGTCGCGGGGATGACCGGGATGCAGTTCGTGCGGTTCGGCCTCGCCGACATCGTCGGGGCCGTCAGTTGGGTGACCGCCGTGCTGCTCGCCGGGTACTTCGCAGGCGCAGTCCTAGGTGCGACGATCCTGCTCTACGTCGTGATCGGGTTGGTGTGCTGCGCGGCTGTCTATGTGCTCGTCGTGTTCATCCGGCGTCGACTCGCCGCGCGGGCGTCAGCGGGCGTCGACGGCGTCGTGACTGCGGCTGTAGCGGGTGGCCAACCAGGAGCAGAGAATGAGCTGGATCTGGTGAAAGATCATGAGCGGCAACACGATCAGCCCGACGACTGAGCCGCCGAACAGCACCGTGGCCATCGGTAAGCCGGTGGCGAGGCTCTTCTTGGTACCGCAGAACTGAATCGCGATGGCGTCGGCGCGGCTGAATCCCAGTCGCCGCGCGCTCCACCAGGTGAGTGCGAGCATCACGATGACCAACACCGCAGCGATCACCGCGACCGCCACCACCTGCCACGCACTCACGATCGACCAGATCCCGTTGCGGACGCCCTCGCTGAATGCCGCGTAGACGACGAGCACGATCGACGCTCGGTCGACGAACTTGGTCGGCTCGGCGTATCGCTTGAGGAACGGCGCGACCAGTGGTCTGCAGAGCTGGCCAACGATGAACGGAACCAAGATCTGCAGCAGGATCTGGATGACCGACGACGCCGAGATGTGCACCCCATTCGTACCGCTCATCAGGGCCACCACCAGCAGTGGAGTCAACACAACACCGATGAGGTTCGACGCCGAGGCGCTCACGATCGCCCCTGGGACGTTGCCGCGGGCGATCGAGGTGAACGCGATCGACGACTGCACCGTCGACGGCACCAGCGTCAGGTACAGCAGGCCGGTGTAGAGGTCGTGACCGATCAGCGGTTCGACGAGGGGCCGTATAGCCAGGCCGACGAGTGGGAACACCAGGAACGTGAACGCCAGAATCGTCAGGTGCAGCCGCCAATGTGCCAGCCCGTTGAGCGCTTCACGCGGATGCAGGCGCGCGCCGTAGAGGAAGAACAGGAATCCGATGGCGATCGTGACCGCCCAGTCGAGAACCTCGGCAAAGGTCCCGCGCGCCGGGAAGAACGCGGCCACGACGACCGCAGCGAGAATCGCCAGAACGAAGCCGTCGATCGGAGACCGGGCGAGGAGTCGGCGCACGTCCTATTGAATGGGTGCGCGGTCGGGCTGTGCCGGTGCCGTACCGCTCGACGAATCGTCAGTGCTGCACATGCCGCGCAGCGTGCACGACGCGCAACTATCGGTGCCGCAGTCGGCGGCCGCGCTGGTCTGCTCAGGTTCCGCGGCATGTGCGTCGTCGACGCTGCCGTGATCCGACGAGCAGCAACTGCAGCCCGCATCATCAGCCGGGGCGACGGCGTCGGCCGCGCGCACCGCGTAACCGCTCACAGCGCCGACGATCAGAACACCAGCAACAAGCGCGACTAGTCCGAACACCACCGACCAGCCGCTGTCGACGGCGAGCGTCAGCGCGCCACCGGCGAACAAGATGAGCGCCGCGCCCAGTGTTCCGGGGGCCGCGATGCGGTTGGCCAGCGTGAACACCTCGGCCGAGGCCATCGTCGAATCGGTGCGGACTCCGAAGTATCGGTTGCGCGGGAGTCGGCCGATCAGGCCCGCCACTCCGACCACCAGCCACACCAGGGCCAGCACAAAGACGCATACCGAGACGACGATCGACACCACACTCACCCGACCACCATACTTTTCCCGCCCATCCGACGTCGATTTCAGGGCAGGTGAAGCCACGATTTACCCTGGTGAGGTGAGCACCGCCGACATCTCCACCTCTGAGGGCGCCGCCGATCAGGCGAGCACCGACCCAGCTTCCGCGACTCCGGGGCACCGTTACACCGCCCGACTCGCGGGCGAGATCGAGGAGCGCTGGCAGCGCGAGTGGACTCAGCGCCACGCTTTTGAGGCACCCAACCCGGTCGGACCGCTGGCCGGCGACATGAGTGCCTTCGACGGCAGCGGCCCCGACGCCTCCGACAAGCTCTTCGTCCAGGACATGTTCCCGTACCCGTCCGGCGCGGGCCTGCATGTCGGACATCCGCTCGGCTTCATCGCCAGCGACGTGTTCGCGCGGTTCCAGCGCATGTCGGGCGCCAACGTGCTGCACACCATGGGCTTCGACTCCTTCGGTCTACCGGCAGAGCAGTACGCCGTGCAGACCGGTACGCACCCCCGCACGACGACCGAGGCCAACATCGAGCGCTACCTCGGCCAGATCCGACGCCTCGGCCTCGGGCACGACGAGCGACGTCGAGTCGCCACCACCGACGTCTCGTTCTACCGCTGGACACAGTGGATCTTCCTGCAGATCTACAACGCCTGGTACGACGACGAGGCCGGCAAGGCGCGTCGCATCGACGAGCTGATCGCCGAATTCGACAGCGGTGCACGCACTCTCGACGACGGTCGGGTGTGGGCAGATCTGTCGGCCTCCGAGAAGTCCGACGTCGTCGACTCGTATCGTCTTGTCTACCTGAGTGATTCACTCGTCAACTGGGCACCGGGCCTCGGTACCGTGCTGGCAAACGAAGAGGTCACCGCCGATGGCCGAAGCGACCGCGGGAACTTCCCGGTGTTCCGCAAGCACCTGCGGCAGTGGATGATGCGCATCACTGCGTACTCCGACCGCCTGCTCGACGACCTCGAGGTGCTGGATTGGCCCGAGAAGGTCAAGACCATGCAGCGCAATTGGATTGGGCGATCGCGCGGTGCCCAGGTGCAGTTCCCCGTACCGGGTGTGCCGGCACAGGCCGATGGCGAGGTGACCGTCGACGTCTTCACCACGCGACCCGACACCCTCTTCGGCGCCACCTACGTGGTGCTTGCCCCCGAACATCCGCTGGTCGACCCGCTCACTGCCGCCGCATGGCCATCGGTTGCCGAGGGCGCGGCGATCGATGAGCGGTGGACCAACGGCGCGTCGACGCCCGCCGAGGCGATCAAGAACTATCGCGCGTCGATCGCGGCGAAGTCTGATCTCGAGCGGCAGGAGAACAAGGAGAAGACCGGCGTCTTCACCGGGTCGTTCGCGACGAATCCGGTTAACGGACAACAGGTTCCGGTCTTCGTCGCCGACTACGTGCTGATGGGCTACGGCACCGGCGCGATCATGGCGGTCCCCGCACACGACTCACGCGACTACGAGTTCGCGACGGTCTTCGGACTGCCCATCGTCGAGGTCATCGGCTCCGAGGCAGGCATCTCTGAGGAGGCATACGTCGGCGACGGTCCGCTGGTGAACTCGGGCTTCCTCGACGGCAAGAACGTCGATGACGCGAAGACCGCGATCATCGAATGGCTCGAAGAGCAGGGCACCGGACAGGGCACCGTGCAGTACAAACTGCGCGATTGGCTCTTCGCCCGTCAGCGCTACTGGGGCGAGCCGTTCCCGATCGTCTACGACGAGGAGGGCCGCGCGCACGCACTGCCCGAATCGATGCTGCCCGTTGAGCTTCCGGAGGTCGAGGACTACGCGCCCGTCGCCTTCGACCCCGACGACGCCGACAGTGAGCCGAGTCCGCCGCTGGAGAAGGCATCGGACTGGATCCACGTCGAACTCGATCTCGGCGACGGTCCGAAGAAGTATCGGCGTGACGCAAATGTCATGCCGCAGTGGGCCGGAAGCTCCTGGTATCAACTGCGCTACATCGACCCGACCAACGAAGAAGAGTTCTGCGCCAGGGAGAACGAGGCGTACTGGATGGGTCCGCGGCCGGAGCTGCACGGTCTCAGTGATCCGGGCGGACTCGACCTCTACATCGGCGGCGTTGAGCACGCCGTTCTGCACCTGCTGTATTCGCGCTTCTGGCACAAGGTGCTCTTCGACCTCGGCTACGTCACCAGCAGTGAGCCGTATCGAAAGTTGTTCAACCAGGGCATGATCCAGGCGTACGCCTACACCGATTCACGCGGCATCTACGTGCCTGCCGAAGAGGTCACCGAGGTCGACGGCGAGTTCGTCTACAACGGTGAGAAGGTCACGCAGGAGTACGGCAAGATGGGCAAGTCGCTGAAGAACTCGGTGACTCCCGACGACATCGCCGCCGAGTACGGCGCAGATACGTTGCGGCTCTACGAGATGTACATGGGCCCACTCGATCAGTCGCGTCCGTGGGCAACGAAAGACGTTGTGGGACTGCAGCGATTCCTGCAGCGCGCATGGCGCCTGGTCGTCGACGAGGAGTCCGGTGCCGTCCGCGTCGCCGACATCGAACCCGACGACGAGACACTTCGCCTGCTGCACAAGACAATCGCGGAGGTCCGTGAGGATTACAACGGCCTGCGCGACAACATCGCCGTCGCCGCGCTGATCAAACTGACCAGTCATCTGACCAAGCAGTTCCCCGACGGCGCGCCGCGCAGCACCGTCGAACAGCTCGTCCTGATGCTCGCGCCACTCGCGCCGCACATCTCCGAGGAGCTGTGGTCGCGGCTGGGCCACGACGAACTGCTGGTGCGCGGACCGTTCCCGGTCGCCGACGAGCGCTACCTTGTCGACGACACCGTCGAGATCCCGATCCAGGTCAAGGGCAAGGTCCGCAGCCGCATCACGGTGCCCGCCGACGCCGACGAGGAGACGATCCGCGCCGCAGCACTCGACGACGAGAAGATCCTCGCGATCCTCGACGGCCAGCCGCCGCGCAAGGTGATCGTCGTGCCCGGCCGAATGGTGAACATCGTCCCGTAGCGGGCCGCGGGGTTCGCTCGTCGAGCGCTACGCCCGCTGGTCGAGCGCCCACTCGCTGGTCGAGCCTGTCGAGACCACCCGCCGAATGGTCGAGACCCCCGCCCGCTGGTCGAGCTACCCACTCGCTGGTCGAGCTTGTCGAGACCACCCCGCGCTGGTCGGGCGCCACCCCGCGCTGGTCGAGCTGCCCCCGCTGGTCGAGCGCTGCCCCCGCTGGTCGAGCTTGTCGAGACCACCCGCCGCGCCCTCGTGCCCGTTTCCGCTGGTCGAGCTTGTCGCTACGATCTGACTCGTGACGTCCGACGATGACACCACTCCCGGCTCGACGCCGCCTGACGACAAGCCCGTGCCGTCGGGTCCGGCGCGTGTTGGCGAGTTCCTCACGCGCGCCGACCGGACGCCCTCGCTGATCCGTGCTGCGCAGCTTCCGCGAAAGCTGACGCCCGAGACGGTCCCCGAACTCGACCTCTCACGTCCGACGCGCCTCTCCGATCGCATGGAGAAGCTGCTGACCGGGAGCGATCGGTCGCCCAGCGCGTCGCGCGAGCTCGCACTCAGCGTCGTGAAGGTGTGGCAGGCGCTCGTCGATCGCAGGTCGTCGACCGCCACCGCGAACGGCGACGTGACGGTCCTGTTCACCGACCTCGTCGGATTCTCGTCGTGGGCCCTACGCGCAGGTGACGACAGCGTGCTGTCGCTGATCGGTGAGGTCAATCGGGTGAGCAGCGACATCGTCGGCGCTCATCGCGGCCGAATCGTGAAGTCGCTCGGCGATGGCGTGATGGCGGTGTTCCCCGACGCGGCCGACGCGATCCTCGCCGCGTTCGAACTGTGCGGAGCCGTCAGCGCGATCACGCACGACGACTACCGCGCGCAGCTGCGCGCCGGAGTGCACACCGGAACTCCGCGGCAGGTCGGTGGCGACTACCTCGGTGTCGACGTGAACATCGCGGCCCGCGTCGCCGATGCCGCCGGAACCGGCGAGGTACTGGCCACCAGCGATGCGCTGCAGTCCGCGGACGGGCTCCAATTGCTCAGCCGCAAGAGACGTTTCAAGGCGAAGGGCACACCGCGCGACCTCGAAGTATTCGCTGTCGTGCCGCTTCTCGATGAGTGAGTAGGCCGTCAGCGATAGAACGGCGGCGAGACGTCCGGGTCGTCGGCGACCGTGTCGATACGTGTATCCCGGAGAAGATCCGCGATGGCCGCTGCCGATGCACCGATCGTCGCGAAGTGCGGATCGATGTCTTCGGTGAAGCACCACGCTCTATCGGCAGGCCAGACGAATGCGGGCGCGGGCAGAATCGAGTGTCCGTGTCGCGGCGTTGGCTCGGGTTCGGGCGGCAGCCAACCCAGCATGTCGGTGTCGCCGACGAACAGATGGTAGTCACGCATGGATGCTCCCAGCTCGTCGCGGATTTCGACGATGGGCACGCCATCACTCAGCAGTTCTGGATAACCACACCCGGCCCAGATCAGGTAATAGATCTCATCGGGTGTGGTGGTATGCGGACGCAGATCCTCGACTGCGACGGCGATCTGCCACAAATCGCCTGGTCCCGAGACTGATTCGACGTCGGTCTCACGTTGCCCCGGAAATGCGGGGTCGGGTATGTGCAACAGACGTGCATACGCATCAAAGCCGCGGGGCCCGCGGGTCACCGCTCGGGGCCAGTCTCGCCCGTCGGCCATCAGCCAGTCGGCCACCGAGGCGTCGTCGAATCGTCGGACAGTCATGGGGTTTCACAATGGCATTCGACGACGCTACAGCCAACAGAATTTCGGGAGACAGGATTTCGGGAGCCATGCCTTTCGCGAGCTACGTCGAGTCACTCACTTCGGCGGCAACGATCGCGCATAGCCGACGCCCACGCCGACCCATTTCTCGAGCTGACGCTTGGTGCGGATGCCGTCAGTCGAGACCCGTAACCAGCCACGCGTCTCCCGACCCGACATGACCATCGGGGCGGTGTGCGCTTTGGCCAGGTAGGCGTCGGTCTCGTCGGGCGGCACGCGCACCAGCAGTCCACCTTGCCCGCTCGCCGCAACGGCCATGTTGCCGTCGACCAAGAACGCGAGGCCGCCGAACATCGACTTCTCGGCGACGCCACTCTCACCCGACAGCAGCTCGCGGATGCGGTAGGCGAGATCGTCGTCGTAGGCCATGTGGCCAGCGTAAACGGGCTCCGAGCTGCACGGGTCGGTTACGGCTGACGGACGACGCCCCGCAGGAGCGGAAAGCACTTGCGGGGAGGGCTGGAAATCTATCTTACCGCGCAGTAAGATACCGGCATGGCAATCAACCTCGAGCTCCCGCAGAAGCTCGCCCCGGTGACCGAGCAGGCGCATCTCGCCGCCGAGCACATCTTCCGGCCCATCTCGCGCACGTACGACAAGGCCGAGCACACCTACCCCCAGGAGCTCGACGAGCTCGGCAAACTCGCTCGCGAAGCCGCCCGCAAGGGACGCGAGTCCGACGCCGCGGACAAGTCGTCGGCGAAGAAGTCGGACGTCGTCAACGGCGGCAACATGCGTGCGGTGCTGCACGGCGTCGAAATGGGTTGGGGCGACGTCGCGCTCATGCTGTCGATTCCGTATCAGGGTCTGGGTAACGCCGCGATCGCCGCGGTGGCCAACCCTGAGCAGCTCGAGAAGTTCAAGGACGTCTGGGCGTCGATGGCGATCACCGAGCCGAGCTTCGGCTCCGACTCGGCCGCCGTCAGCACCACCGCGACACTCGACGGCGACGAGTACGTCATCAACGGCGAGAAGATCTTTGTGACCGCGGGGTCGCGCGCCGATCACGTCGTCGTGTGGGCGACCGTCGACAAGAGTGCCGGCCGTGCCGCGATCAAGAGCTTCGTCGTACCGATGGACACCGAGGGTGTGTCGGTCGTCCGCCTCGAGCACAAGCTCGGCATCAAGGCGTCCGACACCGCGGTGCTGCGCTTCGAGAACGCCCGTGTGCCCGCCGAAAACCTGCTCGGCTCAACGGAAGTCGACACCAAGAAAGCGTTCGCGGGTGTCATGCAGACCTTCGACAACACGCGTCCGCTCGTCGCGGCGATGGCCGTCGGCCTCGGTCGTGCGGCACTCGAGGAACTGCGCGCAACCCTCGAGGGCGCCGGACACGTCATCGACTACGACAAGCCCGCCGCCAATCAGGCAGCAGCTGTCCACGACTTCATTCGCCTCGAATCCGATTGGGAAGCTTCGTGGTTGCTTGCGATCCGCGCCGCGTGGATGGCCGATAACAAGCAGCCGAACTCGACCGAGGCGTCGATGTCGAAGGCCAAGGCGGGCCGCATGGTCACCGAACTGACCAACAAGGCAGTCGAGATCGGTGGCACCGCAGGCTATTCCGAGGTCGGGCTGCTCGAGAAGTGGGCTCGCGACTCGAAGATCCTCGACATCTTCGAGGGCACACAGCAGATCCAGCAACTGATCATCGCGCGACGCGTGCTCGGCAAGTCGAGCAGCGAGCTGAAGTAGCGGTCGCGATACCCACTCGACGGGATAAGGCGCACAGTCGACGGGATAAGGCGCACAGTCGGCCGGATACAGCACCCAGTCGACGCCGGGTGCTCAGCGGAGCACGCGGCGTCGAAGTTCCTCGTCGCGCTGTAGGCGGAGCCACTCGCGGTGTCGGCGTTGGGCCGCAACGGCATTGAGCACGTCCACGTCGTCGGCCCCGGCAGGTGGCGCTGGTGAGATGTACGGCGCGAGCGTCTGCACCAACTGCCTTGCGAGAGCGGCACGTAGGACGTCGTCGCGTATCGACGGCGCTTGATGGAGGAAGCCGCGGATCAGCATGGCCTGGTGGTCGGTCAGAACCCCGATGTCGGCGGTGCGCGCCCACTCTGCGAGGTATGGCGGCATGACCGCGGTGCCTGCGACCTCCAGCGAACGCCGGTCGCGGATCACGTAGGTGCCTGCGACGAGATCGCCGACGCGCTTGTCCTTGCGGCTGATGGCAGCACACACAATCGCGGGCACACCGAAGAATACGAAGATCTCGACGACGCCGACGAGAGACCGCGTGAACGCGTGTCGGAAACCGATCGGCCCGGCGTCGTCGCGCACCGTGCGCAAGCCGAGCGCCCAATGCCCCAACGACTTTCCACGACTGAGCGTCTCCACCGCCGTCGGCAGGACGATCAACGCCAGCACCGACGAGAGTGCAAACGCACCCGCCAGCACAGCGCCGTCGCGCAGGCTCACGCCGACCTTCGCCGACACCCAGATCAACGCGATGAGTACGACGAGAGCGATCGCGACGTCGATCACTCCCGACACGATCCGCCGACCGAGCGACGCCGGCGGAAGGTCCAGTGCGACTGCCTCACCCGAGACGAGGTCGTTGCGGCCGAGCCCGACCGTCCCGCCCGTGTACGTGATTGGTCCCGCGTACATGGTCGGCCCTACATGCATGTTCGGCCCCGGGTACATACGCACTACCGTAGCGGCTGCGGTGGCGCGAACGTAGCGTCTCGTGGGCTACGCGAATGATCCCTCCCGACAGGGGTACAGCCGTGCCCGTGGTCTGGCTAGGCTACCGATGTGGATCTCGACGCCTACGTACGAGCGAAGTCACCGACGTGGCAGAGACTCGACGAACTCTCACGCAAACGACGCCTCACCGGCGCCGAATCCGACGAGATCCTCGACGCCTATCAACGCACGGCCACGCACCTTTCGGTGATCCGATCGTCGGCGCCAGACCGTGCGGTAATCGCTTACTTGTCGACGCTGCTGGCACGCGCGCGTGGGCACGCACTCGGGTCGACCGTGACCACGTGGGACCAACTGGTGCGGTACGTCACGACGACTCTGCCCGCTGCGCTCTACAGCACTCGGCGGTGGTGGCTGACGGTGTTGGTCGTCTCGATCGCGTTCGCCGTCGGCATCGGCTGGTGGCTCCTCGACCACCCGACCATGGAGCACACGTTCGGGTCGCGGGAGCAGATCGAGCACCTCGTCAACGACGACTTCGAGAACTACTACTCCGAGAACGCCGCGTCGTCGTTCGCGTTCGAGGTCTGGACAAACAACTTCCGACTTGCGTTGCTGTGCATCGCCTTCGGGGTCTTCGGATTCCCGGTGATCTGGATGCTTTACCAGAATATTCTCAACCTCGCGGTGACGGGTTCGATCATGATCAACCACGGTCGGGCCGACCTCTTCTTCGGTCTCATCACCCCGCACGGGCTACTCGAACTCACGTGTCTGTTCGTGGCGGCGGGGGTCGGGCTGCGCATCTTCTGGTCCTGGGTCGCGCCCGGCGACCGCAAGCGCTCGGATTCGCTTGCCGAGGCCGGACGTACCGCCATCGCCATCGGTATCGGATTGGTTGTGCTGCTGCTCATCTGCGGAGCCATCGAAGCGTTCGTGACCCCATCGGGTCTCCCGACGTGGGCGCGCATCGGTATCGGCGTCACCGTGTGGGTCGGGTTCCTCTTGTACGCGCTGGTGCTCGGACGTCGCGCCCACGATCGCGGTGCCACAGGCGATCTCGACGAGATCGACCGCGGGTACAGCCTCCCCGTCGCCTGACAGATGCTCGGGGAGTCAAGCTGCTCAAAGCATTCCGCGCGACTTCAGCAGTAGGTAGTGGTCGGCGAGCGCTGCGGGAAGCTTGTCGGGCGCTGCATCCATGACGTCAACGCCGAGGCGGCGCAACCCCGACGCCGTGCGGCCCCGCAACGTCAGCGTGCGCACCGCCGCAGCGGCGTCGTAGATCTCGCGGACGTCGTCGCGACGTTCGGCCATCTCGTCGAGCATCGGGTCGGATACCGATCCGATGACGACCTGGTAGTGCTGTGCGAGTGCGGCGAGCGGCGGCAGCAGCGACTCCTCGACCGCGGCTGGTTCGAGCGGCGTCAGCAACACCACGAGTGCTCGCTGACGCGACACCTTGCTCACCTCGGTGCACAGCATCGGCCAATCTGCCTCCACCAGAGCGGGTTCGAGCGGCGCCATCGCGGTCACGAGGTCGCTCAGCAACGTTGTGCGTGGCGCTCCGATGACCCGGCGGTGCACGATGCGATCGCCCGCGATGAAGTCGACCCGATCGCCCGCGTGCGAAGCCAGCGACGCCAGCAGCAGCGCGGCATCCATCGCGGCGTCGAGTCGCGGCGCGTCACCGACACGACCGGCCGACGTCCGCGACGTGTCGAGCACGATCACGATGTGCCGGTCCTTCTCCGGTTGCCAGGTGCGGACGACGACGGAGCGACGTCGAGCGGTGGCACGCCAGTCGATGCTGCGTACGTCGTCGCCTTCGACATAGTCACGCAGGGAGTCGAATTCGGTGCCCTGTCCCCGGGTGCGCACAGCTGACCGGCCGTCTAGCTGCCGCAGGTACGCCAGCCGCGAGGGCAAATGCTTGCGCGCGGTGAAGACGGGCAGCGCACGTACGAAGCCCGGAACGACCACGGTGCGCTGCCGGGCGCAGAGTCCGAGCGGACTGAGTCGTCGAACTGTCACGCCGACGGCCAGTCGGTCACCGCGGCGGGTGGGGGTGAGAGTCGTCGTCATCGACTCTGATTGCTGTGGGCCAAGATATACCGGCCGTGGTGTCGTCGGGTCCGCACCTGCGGACGGCTGCCATGCGTCGCGGATCACACCACGGAAACGACTACCGGACAAGTTGCGCACCAGCAGCGTCGTCTGGGTGGATTGGCCGAGCTGAACCGGACCGCACGGCACTCGACGCAATTCGAGAGTGCGCGTGGGGTTTCCGACGACGGCGAGGTCGATCAGCAGTAGCGCGACGCATACCGCGACCCAGGCCAACACCACCCAGTAGTGCGGGAACAACACCGTCGGAATGGCCCCCGCGAGGACGAGCGCGAAGAAGCGGCCGGTGATGACCATCAGCGTGGGACGGGAACGGAACCGATCGCCGCAGCCAGCACCGCGCCGACCGAGACTCCCTCGAGCTCGGCCTCCGGACGCAGCGAAAGGCGGTGCGCAAGAGTCGCTTGCGCCATCATCTGCACGTCGTCGGGTGTGACGAAGTCACGTCCGCTCAGCCACGCCCACGCGCGACTCGTGCCGAGGAGTGCGGTGGCACCGCGCGGGCTGACCCCGAGCGAGAGCGACGGCGACATCCTGGTCGCGCGGGCGATATCTACGATGTAGGCGGCGATCTGCGGTGCCACAGCCACCCGTCGCACCGCCGCGGCGCCCGCGATCACATCGGAGCCCGAGGCGACCGGTCGCAGACCGGCAGCAGCCAGATCGTGTGGATCGAATCCCGCTGCGTGCCTTGCCAACACCGTGATCTCATCGTCGCGCGGTGGGATCGGCAGGGTGACCTTCAGCAGGAATCGGTCGAGCTGCGCCTCCGGAAGCGGATAGGTGCCCTCATATTCGATGGGGTTCTGTGTCGCCGCGACGAGGAACGGCTCGGGCAGGGCGCGCGGCACCCCGTCGACGGATACCTGCGCTTCTTCCATCGCTTCGAGCAGCGACGCCTGCGTCTTGGGTGGCGTTCGGTTGATCTCGTCCGCGAGAAGCAGATTGGTGAACACCGGACCCTCCCGGAAACTGAACTCCGACGCCGCGGCGTCGAAGATCAGTGATCCGGTGACATCGCCGGGCATCAGGTCGGGGGTGAACTGCACACGCGTGGTGTCGACGTCGAGGGCAGCGGCGACAGACCGCACCAGCAGCGTCTTGGCCACTCCCGGAACGCCTTCGAGCAGAATGTGACCGCGACACAGCAGCGCGATCAGCATCCCGGAGACCGCAGTATCTTGTCCGACAACGGCTTTGCCGACTTCGGCACTTACCGCATTCAGTCGAGCGCGCGCCGACGTCGAGAATTCATCAGCGCCCGGCGAAGCCGTCTTGCCGCCCGCCACAGGCGGATACGACGCGGGCCGCGGCGGTGCGGACGGTGCCGAGTGTGGTGGAGTTGAGGGTGCGGTCATGGTGTGCCCCGGACTTCCTTCTCTAGAGCGGTCAATTCAGTGGTGAAGACGACCAGCGCGTCGTCGCCCTCGGGCAACGGGCCGGTCAGGAGTCGTGCGACGTCGCGGGCGTCTCGGTGCGTCGCCGCTGCCGCGACGCTGATGATCGCGGCGACAGACGAGTCGGAACCGTCCGGTGCCCATACGCCCGAGTCATCGCGTTCGTCGGAGGCGTCGAGCGCGTCGAGGGCGTGCACTGGGTCGTAGTGGAGTCCGAGGTACCCGGCGATGCGCGAGATGGTGCGGATGCGCAGGATCGCTGCTGCACGAGTATCGGCTCCGGCGCGATGGTAGAGGCGTCCGCGGGCCTGGGTGGTCTCGATCGCCTTGACGACGGCGGGTAGCGGCTCGGTGACCATGGGGCCGAATCGTCGTCCACGCCACAGCATCAGCGCGAGGACAGCGAATGCTGCCAGCAGGAATCCGGGGCCGATCCAACGCGGAATCTGAGAACGCGGGTCGGTGTCGGGCTCACCCGGTTCAGGTGGTCGATCGCCAAAGCTCGGAATGAACCAGATGAGTCGACCGGAGGAGGCGAGCACGCGGAGGGCAACGCCCGCATTGTCGTCCTCGGCGAGGGTGGCGTTCTGCCAGAAGTCGCCGTCGGTCACGACGATCTCGGGGTGCGAGCTCGTCGCGGGTACCACGACGATCTGTCCCGGCTGATCGACCACATCTGAACCGGTGCCGGTGTCGTCGGGAAAGCAGGATGCCGCCGGCTGCGTCGGCGTGTACCTGGCGGCCGAGGAGTGCGAACCCAAGCCGATGCCTTGTGACGAGATGACGTCGTCGGGGGCGATCCCGAGGAGCGAGCACGCTGCCGTTGATCGGGTCTGCGCGATCAGTGCAACGGTCACCGGCAGCCCTAGCGCCTCGATCGCGCTGCCGGACGGTTGCAGCAGGATCACCCGCTTGACGCCGCGGAACTTGTCGAGGAGGTACGACGCGTTGGCCGGGGTGAGAGCGCCGGATCCGCTCACGACGACGGTATCGTCGGCGCCCGGTGTCGTGCGATCGCGGAGTTCGTCGAGTCCCCGCGCCACGGTGACGTCGACACCGTGGTCGCCGATCACCTTCGTGACGGCACGAGAACCCGTCGGCCCGAGGTTGTCGGGATCGCCCGCCACCGAGTTGCTCGGCGTCTGCGGCTTCGGCTTCGACGACGGCGCGCCGCCCAGCGCGAGGGCGGCGACGAGCACGACGATCAGTACAGCAACCACGACTCCGAGGACGATCAACCACGTTCGACGCCGGCTTCGTGGACGCGACGGAGCTGGGCCGGACCGGCCCTCGGGAGCCGCGGGCGGCGCGCTCACGGGTGCGCTCACCGGCCGGCCGCCACGTCGTCGTTCGTCATGCCACCGCTGGTCATGTTCTCGCCAGCCACGGAATCGTGGTCCGTGTCAGACCGTGCGCGACCCCCGCGGATCGAGCGTTCCAGCTCGAGGATGGCCTGCGCCTGTGCGTGGTCGGCGTGCCGGTAACCGTACTCGACGGCGTCGAAAAGATCAGCGGCCCAACGGAGTTGGCCGCGTTCGTCGGCGAAGACGATGCCGAGTCGACGCGACGCTTCGCGAGCGGTCAACGACGGTGCCGCGACGATGTACCCGCGTTCGATGCCCCGTCGGGCGAGTGCGCGCATCGCTTCGCGCACGCAACCGTCGGGATCGCCCCTATCGAGGAGTTCCTCTGCGGCCGAACGGTATTCGCCGGACTTGAGTGTCAGGTCGTCGAGGGGAGCCGACGTTTCGGTGCGCCGCGCCCGCGGGGTGCGGCGCACGAAGAAGATCGCGAAAGCCACGAGTGCGATGAGCACCAACACCACGACAACGATGGTCACGATCAGCGTCGTGTCCGGAGCTGGTCCGCCGGTGAAGAAGTCGTAGAGGACGGAGAAGAAGTTCCGTCTGGGCTCAGGCGGCTGCGCGGGCGTGGTTGCCTGCTCGTGATACTCCGGCTTCGACAGTTCGTCGTCGGCCCAGCGTCGGGCAGTGTCGTTGTCGGGATGCAGGCCGTCGGCCAGCAGCAGCACGCTCACGGCGCGAATCCCCGCACAGGCGGGTTCAAGGAGCGTGCGTCCATCGCGACCCCCTCATCCCGTGCTGTTCGTGGCCCCCGGCTGGTTCCCGCGCTGAGCTCTCAACAGCGGCCATCCGTAGCCGTCCGTTGCGAGGGCGAACTTATCAAACCGCCGACGGCACGGCCCAGATTGTCGGTTTCTCAGATGAAGGGTGAGGTCGTGGGTGATCGCTACTTGCGATGGAGTGCGAGTGCGATGTCGTCGGGTCCGAGTTCGGTGCCGTCGGGTCCGACGACCGCGGCATGGATGGGCTCGCCGTCGGCGTCGGTGAGGTCGAGCGGGGCTCCGCTGGGCTGGAGGTACCGGTCGCCCCACTGCATGAGCGCGACGATCACCGGCAGTAGCCCGCGGCCCTGCTCGGTGAGTCGGTACTCGTTGCGGACGCGCTGGCCGGGCTCGCGGTAGGGGACCTTCTCGAAGAGTCCCGCCTCGGTGAGCTCCCGTAGGCGAGCCGATGCGACGGCGTCGGTGATCCCGACGCGGCGCGCGAACTCGTCGAATCGTGTTGCCCCGTAGAACGCTTCACGCAGGATGAGCATCGCGGATCGGGTGCCGATCACGCCCATGGCTTTGTCGATCGAGCATCGATTCGCCGTCCACTTGTCCCTTTCAGCTAGAGGTCCGCGTAACTCCATACCCACAGTCTAGCTGACTTGACGATGTCATAGTCAGCGGGTAAACAGTCTGACTATGGAAAACGAAAGCCAGAGCGAGCGGCGGCACAGCGCCGGTGCTCTTCTCGCGGTCGCGTGCGGCGCGCCGTTCCTGGTCGCACTCGACCTCTTCGTGGTCAACGTGGCATTCGACGACATCGCCGAGGACTTCGGTGGCGCACAGCTCACCGCGGTCAGTTGGACGCTCTCGGCCTACGCGATCGTCTACGCCGCACTTCTCATCCCGCTGGGAGCCGCGAGCGACAGACTGGGCAACCGCCGCGGCTTCATCGGTGGAGTCGTCGTGTTCACCGCGGCAAGCGCCCTCGCGGCATGCGCACCGACACTCGGTGTGCTCATCGCCGCGCGAGTGCTGCAGGCCGTCGGCGCGGCAGCACTCACACCCGCGAGCCTAGCGCTGCTGGTGACGTCGGTGCCACCGGAGCGTCGGGCAGGTGCGGTGCGCATCTGGGCCGCGACGTCGGGGATGGCGGCGGCGCTCGGACCGGTCGTCGGCGGTATCCTCGTCGAATTCTCCTGGCGTGCAGCATTTCTGATCAACGTGCCGATCGGAATCGCGTTCGTGATCGCGGCGGTCCGGGTCTTCGGACGCGACTCCGGTGTGCAGCAACAACGCTCCGGCGCTGCCGTCTCGGTCGGAATGCTCACCGGCGCCGTGCTACTCGCGGCGTCGAGCGCGCTCGGCGTCCTCTACCTGGTGCAGGGCGACGAGTGGGGATGGGGTTCAGCGCGCGCGATCGCCGTGCTCGCCGCTGCCGTGATCCTGGGTGTGGCTTTCGTCTTCATCGATCGGCGATCCGACGACCCGCTGATCCCCACAAAGTTGTTCTCGCGCCCTGAGTTCTCCTTCGGGACGGCGGCGATGCTGCTGTTCAGTATCGCCTTCGCCGCCGGCCTGCTCGACGCAATCCTGTTGCTGCAGAAAGGCTGGGGCTATTCGGTGATCCGCAGCGGCCTGGCAGTCGCGCCCGGCCCGCTGATGGTGCCTGTGGCAGCGGTGCTGGTCTCCCGGATGGCGCGCACGGTCTCACCGTGGTTGCTCGCCGCCGCGGGAGCGGGCCTGTGGGCCATCGGAATGGTGCTGATCGGAATCAGCACCGATGCGTCCGATCCCAACTACGCCGCCGGTTTCCTGCCCGGCTGGCTCCTCGGCGGATTCGGCGTCGGGCTGGTCATTCCGGCGTTGATCGCCACCGCCACAAGCGGACTCGACGCCGCCATCGCCGGCCGAGGCAGCGCGGTGATCACGATGTCGCGACAGCTGGGTACGACGATCGGCACCAGTGCGCTCGTCGCCATGCTCGGAGCGGGAGTGACGACGGGAACCTGGTGGGTCTGCGCGGCATTCGCCGCAGGCGCAACGATTCTCGCGCTCGGCCCGCTTGTGCGCCGTACGTCCGGTCAGGCTCGAGCGGTCGCGGCGTCGAACATCGGTTGATGCGGTCTTGCGATCGCAGGAACACTCCGCTCGAACATATTCGGGCACAGCATGATTCACCCCACGAAAGGTATGAAGGTCATGAACACAGCAGTCATCGTCGACGCGGTGCGTACTCCGGTCGGCAAGGGCAAGCCGACGGGCGCTCTGCACGACGAACACCCGGTCGACCTCCTGGCTCACCCGCTGCGGGAACTACTGTCACGCAATGCAATCGATCCTGCCGACATCGACGATGTGATCACCGGCGTTGTCACGCAGGTCGGTGAACAGAGCCTCAACATCGCGCGTCGCGGGCTATTGGCGGCCGGCTACCCGGAATCGGTGCCTGGCGTCTCGCTCGACAGACAGTGCGGCAGTGGGCAACAGGCGATCGCGTTCGCGGCGCAGGGGGTCATCGCGGGCGCCTACGACGTCGTGGTCGGTGCAGGCGTCGAATCGATGTCGCGGGTACCGATGGGATCGGCGGCCTTCGGCACCGACGACCTCAACGGCGTGGCCTTCGGCGAACGCTACCCCGAAGGGCTTGTCGGGCAGGGCATCTCGGCGGAGCTGATCGCGGCCAAGTGGGGCATCTCGCGCACCGAGATGGACGAGTTCGCCCTGCGCTCACACGAACTGGCCGCAGCAGCGACGAAGAACGGTCTCTTCGACAACGAGATCGTTCCGCTTGCGGGGCTGACCACAGACGAGGGGATCCGCGTCGGCTCGACGCTCGACACACTTGCAGGCCTTCGTCCCGCCTACTACGACGAGGCGATCGCGCAACGATTCCCGCAGATCGGCTGGAACGTGACAGCGGCCAACGCGAGCCAGATCAACGACGGGTCGGCAGCGGTCCTGGTGATGAACGAGGAGCGGGCGCGACAGCTCGGACTGCGACCTCGGGCGCGCGTGCACTCGTTCGCCGTCGTCGGCGACGACCCGCTGCTCATGCTCACCGCGATCATTCCTGCGACCCGCAAGGTGCTGGCCCGCGCGGGACTGAGCCTCGACGACATCGACCTGTTCGAGGTCAATGAGGCGTTCGCGTCCGTGGTGCTCGCCTGGGCAAAGGAACTCGACGTCGACCTGGACCGCGTGAACGTCAACGGTGGCGCGATCGCGATCGGGCATCCGCTCGGCGCGAGCGGTGCACGCATCGCCGCGACCGCCATCAACGCGCTCGAACAGCGCGGCGGGCGCTTCGTGCTGCAGACCATGTGCGAGGCGGGCGGAATCGCGAACGCCACCATCTACGAGCGCCTCGACTGATACTTTGTCTCCAAAGTAGAACACGTTCTAGATTTGGAGACAAAGTATGACCGTCGAACAGGAACAGACCGAGCTGTCGAGCAAGATCGCCGCCGCCGTAGGTGCGTACATCGATCTGCTCACCAACGGCACCGCCGAGCAGATCGCGGATCTCTTCGCCGCAGACGCGACGGTCGAGGACCCGATCGGTGCCGACATCCGCAACACCCGCGAGCAGCTCGTCGAGTTCTACTCGATCATCACCGGCATGGACGAGCACGTCGCCACCCTGAACTGGAAAAAGATCGCGGGCGACACCGCGGTCTTCGAGTTCACGCTCGTCACCGGCACGTCCGACATGCGGTTCGAGATCACTCCGATCGACATCATGGTCTTCGACGCCGACGGCAAGATCTCCTCCATGCGCGCCGTCTGGGAGCCGAGCGACCTCAAGCAGTTGTAGGGGAGTTCCCGCCGATCTCGAGGGCTACCCCGCCTGATCGGGCCCCCAACCGCTGATCGAGCTTGTCGAGATCACTTCGCCGCGGGGTGTGGTCTCGACCAGGGTGCTCGCTGCGCTCGCGCCCGCTCGACCAGCGGGAGGCGCTGCGCCCGCTCGACCAGCGGTGGGGACCCCGCCGATCGAGCGTTATCCCCGCTGATCGAACGCTGTTCCCGCTGATCGAGCTTGTCGAGATCACCCGCCCGGAGGAGTGGTCTCGACCAGGGTGCTCGCTGCGCTCGCGCCCGCTCGACCAGCGGGAAGGAGCTTGTCGAGATCACCCACGCCCGGTCGGCCGCAGCACGATCTCGGTGGGGTGCGCGTCGGCCGGGGTGTGGATCGCGGCGACCACCGCGCCCGCGACCGTCGAGGGCTTCAGGAACTTCGACGCGTCGTAGTCGTCGCCCTCGATCGCGACCAGCTCGCGCTGCATGTCGGTGTCGATTCGCCCGGGGAACACCGACGTCACGCGCAGCGCGGTCTCCTCGCCGCGCAGGGCGTCGGCCAGCGCGCGCAGCCCAAACTTGCTCGCGGCGTATGCGCCCCAACCGGGGTTGGCGCGAATCCCCGCGCCCGAGTTGATGAACACGACGTGACCCTGCGCCGCCCGTAGCGCGGGAAGCAGCACACGCGTCACCTCGGCTGCGGCTACGAGATTCACCTCGAGCACGTGCCGCCACTCGTCGGCGGGTGTCTCGGCGACAGTGCGCAGCGTCGAACCGACTCCCGCGCTATGGACCAGTACGTCGAGCGACGGTATCGACTCCGCGGCTGCGGCAACCGATTCGTGGTCGGTGAGTTCGACGGCGAATGTCATGGCACCCAGCTCTGTGGCGAGCGCGTCGAGTGCGGCCGACGGCCTGCCGCCGAGAATCAACGAGTGGGTCGGTGCGAGTTGTCGGGCGATCTGCTCGCCGAGTCCGCGGCTTGCTCCGGTGATCAATGCGGTTGGCACGCGTCCAACCGTACCGGCGGTCACGACCGACGACCTCGAGCGGCGAGGACCGTCGAGGCAGTGCAGAATCAACGCGTGGCCAGGTATGGATTCACCCCAACGCAGTTGTCGGCACGAGCCGCGTATCTGCTCCGCGGAAACGATCTGGGCACGATGACCAGCGCGGCACCCCGCCTCTACCCGCACATGTGGAGCTGGGACGCGGCGTTTGTGACGGTCGGTCTCGCACCGCTGAGCGTCGAGCGTGCCGTCATCGAGATGGACACATTGCTCTCGGCGCAGTGGTCGAACGGCATGATTCCGCACATCGTTTTCGCCAACGGGCGTGACGGGTATTTCCCCGGTCCCGGTCGATGGGAGTGCTCGCGCCTGGCCGACGCCGCACCCGACTATCCGGAGACGTCTGGCATCACGCAGCCGCCGGTGCACGCGATCGCGGTGCAGCGCATCCTTGATCACTCACGACGACACGGCCGTTCGACGCGGGCCGTCGCGAACGAATTCATCGACCGCCGGTGGGGCGCGCTGATGCGCTGGCATCGTTGGCTCGCCCACGCGCGCGATCCGCTCGGGCGCGGTCGCGTCACGATCTACCACGGCTGGGAATCGGGAATGGACAACTCGCCGCGCTGGGACGGTCCGTACTCGCGTGTCGTCCCCGGCGAGGATCTGCCGCCCTACACCCGCGCCGACCTCGAGCACGTCACCGACCTCTCGATGCGCCCGACCGACCTCGAATACGACCGCTACATCTGGCTCGTCGAAGAGATGAAACGAGCGCACTACGACGACGAGGTCCTGCCCAAGGTCATGAGTTTCATGGTCGAGGACGTCTTCGTCAGTGCGATCTTCGCCGTCGCGTGCGATGTTCTCGCGACGATCGGAGAGGACTACTCCAAGCCGCGCGCTGATGTGCGAGACCTGCGGGCATGGTCGGATCGGTTCAAGGCTGGCGTGGTGGCCGCCGCGAACGACCGCAACGGTGCCGCGCGTGATTTCGACCTGCGCGCGGGGCAGTGGATCAACTCCGAGACCATCGCGGTGTTCGCGCCTCTCCTGTGCGGCGGGCTGTCCCGCGATCGGGAACGCGCGCTCCTACGACTCTTCGACGGCCCGCGCTTCTGCGGACACCCCGACCTGAGGTTCAGCGTCCCGCCGTCGACGTCGCCGATCTCGGCCGACTTCCGCCCACGCGAGTATTGGCGCGGCCCGGTCTGGCCCGTGATGACGTGGCTGTTCAGCTGGGCCTTTGCACGCCGCGGGTGGACAGAACGCTCCGCCCGACTCCGTGAAGAGGGCTTACGGCAGGCAACCGACGGCGCGTTCGCCGAGTACTACGAGCCCTTCACCGGCGAAGCGCTCGGCAGCATGCAACAGAGCTGGACCGCGGCGTCGGTGCTCGACTGGCTCGACTGACTGCGGCTCCGTACGGGTCGACGCTGCATAAGACAAAGGTTGCCCCGCGGTCCGAAGTGGACCGCGGGGCAACCTCTTTCGTATTGGGCGAGACTCAGAACTCTTCCGCACCGACCAGCGCGGCGTCCTCGTCGACGTGGTGCGACTCCGCCTTCTTCGACTGCACGAACCCGACCGCGATCACGGCGACGGCGCAATAGCCGACGGCGAACCAGAACGGGGCCGCCGGAGCGAACCACTCCGCGAGGTAGGCGACCAGCACGGCCGACGCCGCGCCGCCCATCCAACGCAGGAAGCTGTAGCCGGCACTGGCAACCGAGCGCGGCTTGTTGGGGTCGGCCGACGACATCGCAACGCCGGTGAACAGCGTGTTGAGGATGCCCGACGGGAGACCCGAGAGCACGATCGCGAGTCCGGTCAGCCACACCTGGTCGGTGGCGACACCGACCGCTGCGAGCGCCATGACGACGCCGTATCCGACGATCGCGGTCATCACGCCGCCGCGCTGTCCGATCCACTCGGCGAGCCGCGGCCCGACGAAGACACCCGAGAGTGCGGTCAACAGACCCCAACCGAAGAACACCATGCCTGCCGGAATCGGCTTGAGTCCCATCGCAAGTGGGGCATACGCGATGACGGTGAACAGGGCGCCGGTGTAGAACGCCGAGCCGATCGACGTCAGCAGCAGGGTGCGGTTACGCAGCGCCTTGAGGGGGTCGACGACGCTGACCGCGACACGTTCGGAGCGCGGACCGTCGGACGGCAGCATGAACGCACACAGCACAGCACCGATCAGCATGAGGACGGCGGTACCCGCGAACGGTGCACGCCACGTCCACGCTCCGAGCAGTGCTCCGAGTAGCGGACCAACGGCCAGGCCGACGCCGAGCGCGGCCTCGTACAGCAGGATCGCGCCGTGCTGCCCGCCCTTGGCCGCGCCGACGATGAATGCCAGCGCCGTCGCCATGAAAAGCGCGTTGCCGAGACCCCAGAGCACGCGCATCGCGATGAGGTGGTCGATGTTGCCCGCGAACGTCGAGACGCCCGCTGCGATGACGATCAGTGCGAGGCCGACGGTCAGCGTGCGCTTGGGTCCGTAGCGGAACGCGGCCCAACCGGTGATCAGCATGGCGATCACCTGCACACCGAGGTAGACGGCGAAGAGCAGCGTCAGCTTCGACGGCGGCGCGTTCAGTTCTTCGCGGATCGTGTTGAGGATCGGGTCGACGAGGCCGATGCCCATGAAGGCGATGACCGCAGCGAACGCGGTCACCCACACGGCTCGGGGTTGACCCTTGAAGGTCTCGATCAGTGAATGGGAGTGCTCCTCTGGCGCCGACTGCGTCGGCTTCTCCGTCGTGGTTGTCACATCTACCTCGTGTTCATTGTCGAAAGTTGTTGCTTACTAAAGTCTTTGGGGCTGGAGCCTTTGGGGACTGCTACTTCGCCGCTGCTTTTTACTTCGCGGGGGTCGGGGTCCCCTCGAGCTCTGCGTGCAGTGCCCGAAATGCGGGTGCCGCAGCGGCGAGCCGCGCCCGGTCGTCGTCGGAAAGCCGTTCGAGTGCTGCGGCGAGCGCGTCTTCGCGTTGCCCCCGAACCCGCTCGAGAACCTCGTGCCCGTGGTCGGTGAGCCGCACCAGCACGGCGCGTCGGTCATCGGGGTCTGGTGCACGAACCACCAGTCCGCTCTTGCACAGGCCGTCGACCAGGGCTGTTGCCGTTGGCATGCGGATGGACTCGCGCTCGGCGAGTTCGCCCATTCGCATCGGCTCGTGGTCGACGATCGTGGCCAGCGCCGACGCCTGAGCAGCGGTGTACTCGGGAATCGGGGTGTGCCGACGCAACGCCAGGTAGAGCCGCGTCACGGAGGGGCGAAGCGCTCGGGCGATGTCTGCACTGTTCTCGGTCACGTTTAGTAACTCTAATACTTAGGCTTATGAATTAAAAGGCCGAACGGTAGTGTGGCGCTGTGACTCGTGACACGAAGAAGAAGCTCACCCCTGCGAAGCGCGCACTGATCAGCGTCGCCGCCGTCGCACAGTTCGCCCTGCAGGGCTACGCCCTACGCGACCTCAAGAAGCGCCCCGCCGAGCAGGTCCGCGGCCCCAAAAAAGCCTGGGCCGCAGCGAGTTTCATCAACTACATCGGCCCGATCGCGTACCTGGGCTTCGGGCGGAAGTCGGCGTAGGAGCGTCCGGGAGTGCGCAGAAAACTGCACCTCTCGGGGCCTCCGCACGTACCGGTACATGCGAGCGACCCAGGGACTGCAACTTTCTGCGGAGTGCGGGCAACCGGCCCGCAGAAGCGTGGCGCGCAGTCACCGGGGCGCCCGCAGCAACGCAGCGCGGCCTGCACCGACGGGCCCCGCAGAAAACCGCACCCCTCAGGTCACCCGCACGTACCGGTACGTGCGAGCGGCCCATGGGCTGCAACTTTCTGCGGACTGCGGCGCGCCCGCGCGCAGCGGCCGAGCGTGCAGCAACGTGGCGCGTGCAGCAGGCGGTCGCGCAGACTGCAGCAACAGGGCGCGCGCAGCAACAGGGCGCCCGCAGAAAACCGCACCCCTCGGGTCACCCGCACGTACCGGTACATGCGAGCGGCCCACAGGGCGTCACTTTCTGCGCAGCGCCAGCCCGACCGAACCCGACCCTAGAACCGGCCCCCGACGCCGATGCGGCCCGAGCTCGACGACCCGCCGAACGAGCCGGGGCTGCGGCCGCCGCCGCTGGTGTAGCCGCCACCGCCGAAGCCGCCCCCGAACCCTCCGCCGTAGCCTCCGCCGCGCATGGTCCCGCGCAGGAAGCTGTCGACCAGGATGCCGCCGAGTACCGCGCCCGTGGCCGCTGATCCGGTGCTCGATCGCGGCTGCTGGCTCTGCTGCCAACTCACCACGTCGCCCTGCGCCGCCATGAGTGCCTGGTCGGCGAGCGAGCCGGCTCGACGCGCCGCGTCGGTCGACGCCGTGGGGTCGCTCTGCGCGGTCGTGTTGGCCGACTGCAGCAGGCGCTGCGCTTCGGCGAGGCGGGTGCGTGCGGTCGACCCGATCGCGCCGCGTCGAGTTGAAATGAAGTCCGACGCCGCGGTGACCTTGGCCTGCGCGCTGGTCAGCGCAGCGGTGAGTACTTCGGTTCGCTGCTTGCGCTGTGCCAATGCGCCGCGGGCGGCATCGAGCGCGACGTCGAGGTCGGCGTCGGCGTCGACCAGTGCGGTGAACACTCCCAAGAGGTCCTGGTCTGTCCCGGACTTGGCGCGTTCGAGCGCCGTGGTGGCCGATGCGACCGCTGTCGCCAACTCCGGCCCGCCATCCGATGACAGCCCGGACGCCTCCTGCAACTCGCCCTCGACCTCGGCGATCAGCGCGGGAAGCTGGGTGTGCGCGGCGGCGATGTTGGTGTCGGCGTTGTCGATCGCGTCGAGGAGCTTGTCGGCCTGGCCGATGGCGCCCTCCGCCGAGCGGATCGCGGCAACGGCTGCACCCTGCTCGCCGACGGGACGCGCGATCGCCGCACGACCCTGATCCGCGCTGCTCTCGGCAAACCCGATCTCCTGCGCGGCAAGGTCGACGTTGTGCTCGATCGAGTGCAGAGTCGACGCGCCGTACTTCTGCGACAGCGTCGTGAGTTGGCCGGCCGCGCCTTCAAGGCGTGCTCGCAGCGCGACGAGTTGCTGCGTGATCTGAGCGAATCGGGTGTCGGCGTTGATCAACAGGTTGCGCATCTCGTCGAAGGCCGAGACCTGCTCGTCGAGTGCGGCGTCGACGTCGGTACAGGTTGTGATGATCTGCACCAGCATCGAGCGTCGTTCGTCGGGTGTCTCCGGGATGTCGTCGTCGAGTCGTTGTCGAAGCGAGAACGATGTCGCGAGACCACGTTTCGCCGCGTCGAGCGCCTGCGTGAAGGGTGCGGTCTGGGCTGGACCGAACTCGTCGACGGCCAACCGCAACTCCTCCTCGCTCGTGCGGATCGCGTTGTCGGTGTCGGTCAAGACCTCGCGCGACCAGGGTTCGAGTACTTCGATCGGCTGTGACAGCAGTTCGTCGCCGGTGAGTTCCTGTTCGCGAACGGAGTCGAGCTGGGACTCGAACTTCTGCTTTCGACGCCGCCGCGAGTACAGGTAGGCGCCACCGCCGCCGACGACCGCGACACCACCGACCGCTCCGGTGACGATCGCGGCGGTGTGCGACGGCGTGAGCGCTGAGCCGAGGCCGTTCGCGGCGCCGACGGCCGCGCCCGGCCAGTCCGACTTCTTGAGCGCGGGCACGATGTTGTCCTGGGCAATCGAATCGAGCGTCGAACGGTCCAGACCGTCGACCGAATCGGGGGCGTCGAAGCGGTACGCGCGGTCGTCGGTGGCGACGGCGAGGAGCACGTCGTGCTCGCCGAGGTCGCTCATCTGCACGGTCTGCGAACCCCATTGCTCGCTGCCCAGACCGTTGAATGTCTTGACGTAGACGACCCACAACTGCACGCCGTGTTCGCTGTAGAGCGTTTCGACGGCTTGCTGCACCCGCGTGCGATCCGACGACGAGAGCGCGTCGGCGGGGTCGGTGACCTGGTCGGGTAGTCGCATCGGCGGCTCGGCGCGCGCAGAGTCCGCGGCCACCGACGTACCCAGCGCCGCAAGCATGAGGAGTGCTCCCACAATCAGCACACGCAGGAGAACGCGCGGGTCCGTGATGTTCTTTCCGACAGCAAGCGGTCTGAGCATGTCATCAAATCTAGGCCGTTGACGCCGTCGGACCGAAGGCAGCCACGCCCGTCTCGGGGCAATTGCCCCGATCGCCCGACGAACGTCGCGTGAACAGCAGTGCCCCGCCGGGGATCGCCGCTCAGGCAGCCGCCGTTCGACGTCGCTTCGTCGGCAACGGGATCTGTGCCGACGTCGTGTGCTGGTAGTCGGCGTATTCGGGATACTTCGACAGCGTCAGCGACTCGGTGAACTTGGTAGAGCCGACGAACAGCAGCGTCAGCAGCACCGCGCCGACGATCGTCGGCTGCAGGATCGCCCCCGCGGCCACGGCGCCGAACAGGTAGATCACCCACCACTGGGCCTGCTCGAAGAAGTAGTTCGGGTGCCGCGAGTAGTGGAACAGCCCGGTCGTGCAGAACCGCGTCGACGTCTGGCCAGCAGCCTTGCGCGCGTGGAACTCCCACTGCTGCTGGTCGGCTGTGGCCTCCCCGGCGAGGAACGCCAGGAAGGCTACTGCGAGCACGACGTCGAGCACACCGAACCCGCCCGGATGACGCTGCGCGGTGTAGCCGGGCAGCGTGATCAGCACGAGCAGCAGGTTCTGGTAGATCACGATGAAGAACAGGTTGAACAACCAGAACTGCCACTTGCTCATCCGGGAGCGCAGCACGGCCCAGCGGTAGTCTTCGGTGCCGGTGTACCCGCCGCGTCGGGCGAAGTTGAACGTCAGTCGGATGCCCCACGCCGTCACGAGCACCGCCATCACCGTCACGCGAACGTCGAAGTGGCTGTACGCCGCGAACACCCAGAGGTAGATGACAGGTGCGATCGACCAGATGCGGTCGACCCAGGACGTGTCGCCGGTGATCAGCGACGCAACCCAGCAGCCAAGCGAGATGACACCCGCGATGATCGCGACGACGGCGAGGCTCGACATCTCGACTCAGTTCACCCGCGCCAGCGGCACAGGGCTTCGACGGCCGTGAGGTCGTAGTCGGGGCCGGTGGTGCCGACGGTGATCAGTGAGACGCCCTCGGCGCTGATGGCGTCGGCGGTGCGCACCAGTTCCTCGACGTCGCCGGTGAACGGGATGCCCGCCGACCGCTCGATGGTCTCGGGGTCGCGACCGATCTCCTCGCAGTACCCCGACAGCACCTTGGTCTTGTGCCGGTAGGTCTCGACGTCGTTGAAGCCGTGCCAGGCGTCGGCGTACTTCGCGACGAGCGGGAGGGTCTTCTTCTCGCCGCTGCCGCCGATGAGGACCGGAATGTGTCGGGTGGGTTGGGGATTGAGCTTCTCGAACCGCGAGGCGATCCGTGGGAGTGCCTCGCCCAGCTCGCCGATGCGGCTGCCCTTGGTGCCGAAGTCGTAGCCGTACTCGTCGTAGTCCTTCTCGAACCAGCCCGCGCCGATACCGAGGATGAGTCGGCCACCGGAAATGTGGTCGACGGTGCGCGCCATGTCGGCCAGCAGGTCGGGGTTGCGGTACGAGTTGCACGTGACGAGCGCACCGATCTCGACGCGTTCGGTCTGCTCAGCCCACGCACCGAGCATGGTCCAACACTCGAAATGCGCCCCGTCGGGGTCGCCGTAGAGCGGATAGAAGTGGTCCCAGTTGAAGATGATGTCGACGCCGAGGTCTTCTGCCCGCAAGACCGCGTCGCGGATCAGCGAGTAGTCGGGGGCGTGCTGCGGCTGGATCTGGACTCCGATGCGAATGGGAAATGCCATGTCTCCCAGTCTGCCCCTCCATTGCCGCCGCGTCGATGACCGACTTCCGGTGCCCGAGCGCAGTCCCCTGCTGCCCGCTGGTCGAGCGCACCCTCACGCTGGTTGAGCCCGTGTCCCGCTGGCCGAGCCCCCACCGCTCTCTTATACACATCTCCGAGCCCACGAGACCGATCAGTATCGGGGATGGCGGGGTGTGGGTGTAAAAAAAAAAGTGGGGGGGGGGGGGGGGGGGGGGGGGGGGGGGGGGG
>NZ_LZTE01000002.1:0-7865 GCF_001665925.1 Gordonia sp. 852002-50816_SCH5313054-c | reverse complement strand
AGATGTGTATAAGAGACAGCCGCCGTACCCGCCGCCGCCGAACCCGCCGCCGTACCCACCGGCGCTTGCCCGGACCCGTTCGTCGTAGTCCTCGGGCACACGCCGGAAGTCGTCACCGAATCGGTCGTAGCGTTTCCGGGTGTCCGGGTCGGACAACACCTGGTAGGCCTCGTTGGCCTCCTTGAACCTGTCCTCCGCAGTGGGGTCCTTGTTCACGTCGGGGTGATACTTGCGGGCCAACTTGCGGTAGGCCTGCTGGATTTCGTCGGTGCCGGCGCCCCGAGAAACCCCGAGCACTTCGTAGTAGTCACGCGCCATCGGTGCTCACCCCTCGGGGCGGCTGACGACCACCGCGGCGGGACGCAACTGCCGCCCGTCCTCTCCATAGCCCGGGCGCAAGACCTCGACCACGGTCCCGGAGGGAAGGTCGGGTTGGGCCACCACACTGACCACTTCATGGAGCTCCGGAGAGAACGGCACACCGACCTCGTCGTGGCGCTCGAAGCCGAACCGTGACAGCACCTGCACCGCCTGATCCCGGATCGCCTTCACACCCTCTACGACGGCCTGAGGATCGCTGCCCGCATGGGCCAGCGCAAGCTCCAAATTGTCCAGTACCGGCAGCCACGCCGCGGAAACCTTCGCCACCTCCGCGGCGCGTTCACGATCCAGATCCTTGGCATACCGCTTGCGCAGGTTGTCCAGATCTGCGAGGGCCCTGCGCCAGCGGTCCTCGAGTTGAGCCAACTCGGCCCCCGTGTCGGTGCGATCAGGCGCCGTCTCGGTCTGATCCCCGTCGGTACCGTCGGTAGCCTGCTCGGTCGTCGAATGATCAGCAGACCTCTCCATCAGGTGCCTCAGCTCCGATCGAACTCGGCGTCGATCACGTCGTCATCATCCGACGACGCAGCCTCTGCGCCGCCGGCCTGGTGTCCGTCGCCGCCGCCGGCTTGGACCGGCGCGAGCCCGTAGAGCAGCTGCTGCAGCTCCGAGGTCAGGGGCTCTATCTCCGAGGGTGAAGCACCGTCTTTCACAGCCTTCCTGGCGTCGGCGATCAGCATCTCGGCACGCGCCTTGTCGTGCGGGGGCGCACTGTCACCGAGTTCGGCGAGTCGCCGTTCCACCTGGTAGGCAACCGAATCGAGCGCGTTGCGTGCGTCGACCGCCTTGCGCAGCTCCTCGTCCTCACCCCGGTTCCGTTCGGCCTCCGCAAGCATGCGCTCGACCTCACTCTGGTCCAGGTTGCCCTGCTCACTGATCGTGATGCTCTGCTCCTTGCCGGTGTCCTTGTCGCGGGCGGTGACGTTGAGGATGCCGTTAGCGTCGATATCGAAAGTGACTTCGACCTGGGCCTCGCCACGTGGCGCAGGTCGGATGTCTTCCAGCCGGAACCGGCCCAGCACCCGGTTGTCGGCGGCCCGTTCGCGTTCGCCCTGCAGCACCACGACGTCCACGGCGGACTGATTGTCTTCCGCCGTGGAGAACACTTCGCTGCGCCGGGCCGGGATCGTCGTATTGCGCTCGATGATCTTGGTCATCACCCCGCCCTGCGTCTCGACGCCGAGGGACAGCGGGGTGACGTCGAGCAACAGTACGTCGGAGACCTCACCTTTGAGCACGCCCGCCTGGACTGCGGCACCGAGCGCCACGACCTCGTCCGGGTTGACGCCCATGTGGGGGTCCTTACCGCCGGTGAGCCGGCGAACGAGTGCCTGTACCGCCGGAATGCGTGTCGAACCACCGACCAGGATCACCTCGTCGATGTCGTTGGCGGTGACCTTGGCGTCGCTCATCGCCTGCTTTACCGGACCGAGGCAGCGTTCCACCAGATCTGCCGTCAGATCCTCGAACTTCGATCGCATGATCGTGGTGGTGAGGTGTTTGGGACCGTTCGCGTCTGCGGTGACGAAGGGCAAGTTGACCTGGGCTTGAGTTACCGAGGACAACTCGACCTTGGCCTTCTCCGCGGCCTCGAAGAGGCGTTGCAATGCCTGCGCATCCTTGCGCAGATCGATGTTCTCCGCGCTCTGGAATTCGTCGGCAAGGTAGTCCACCAGGCGTCGGTCGAAGTCGTCTCCGCCGAGGTGGGAGTCGCCGGCCGTCGAGCGAACCTCGACTACTCCCTCGCCGACATCGAGCAGACTCACATCGAAGGTGCCGCCGCCGAGGTCGAAGACCAGTACGGTCTCGTGGGTCTGCTTGTCCATGCCGTACGCCAGTGCCGCCGCGGTCGGCTCGTTGATGATCCGCAGGACCTCGAGGCCCGCGATCCGGCCGGCGTCTTTGGTGGCGTTGCGCTGCGCGTCATTGAAATAGGCCGGAACGGTGATGACCGCTTCCTTCACCTTCTCACCGAGGAACTTGCTCGCGTCATCTACGAGCTTGCGCAGCACGAGGGCACTGATCTCCTCCGGCGCGTACTTCTTTCCCCGCACGTCGAATCGTGCCTCACCGTTGTCACCCGGCACGACGTCGAAGCTGACCGCTTTGGCCTCCTCGGAGATCTCGTCGTAATGACGTCCGATGAAGCGTTTCGCCGAGTAGATCGTGCCCTTCGGATTCAAGATCGCCTGCCGTCGGGCCAGCTGACCCACCAGGCGCTCGCCGCTATCGGTGAACGCCACCACCGACGGCGTCGTCCGCGCACCCTCGACATTGGAGATCACCACCGGCTCGCCGCCTTGCCAGCTTGCGATGACCGAGTTGGTGGTGCCCAGGTCTATACCCACAGCAGTCGCCATGACTCATTCCTTTCGATCGGTCCGGCCGGTGAGCAAGCGGACGGCTTCGTCCGCGACCTCGACATCGGCGAGGACTTCGTAGTGACGTGGTTGTAATGACTGGATTGAGGTGAAGTCGCGCCGGCCGCCCTGCAGCGCATACATGAGCAGGCCGAGCAGAGCGCCGACAACGGCGCCGAATACCAACCCGTAGAAGGCGAGCGCGAGGCCCGTGAGCAGCGGCTGGACCCAATCGAGTAACCCGAAGATCCAGCCGAACAGCGCACCCGTCAGCGCGCCCGCGGCGGCGCCGCGCAGAGCGGCCCAGCCGTAGTTCAATCGGCCGACGATCTGCTCGACCAGCTCGATGTCGCGACCGACGATGGCCAGTTTGTCTACCGTGAAATGCTGGTCGGAGAGGTAGTCGACGGCGCTCTCGGCGTCGGCATAGGTGTCGAATGTCGCAATCACCTGGCGAGCAGGTGGGTGTGGACTTACGGCGGAGGTTCCGCCACTGGACTCTGACATCCCGCCCCCTCGGCGTCGATGTTGTGGGGTTTCGCCGAGCCTGTGCGTACCGGTACGGCCCGGCCTTCGGACAACCGGTTGGGCTCACGAACGGCCCAACCGCAATGCGAGTTCTTCATCCGCCTTCGGGCGGTCAACACAATTCGCCTATCGACAGTCCTGGCTTGCAATCACTGAAATGATGCTAACCCTTGTCGGGGGCCGACGCAAATTCGCCTATCGGGCGTCGACAATAGAGGCGCAATGGCGTCCATACCTGCCCTGGGCATAGATGTCCGCCGGAACCCGCTCGAGGCGACCGGTACACGCAACTCCGGGTACCGGCCACTACTCCGGTGCGTCCACGAGTAGAACTCCCGATCCAGTCATCTTCGCAGCCGACGCGGTGAGTGGCAAGGCCCGCACAAGTCGAAAGCGGGAAGCGAATTCCGCAATGACAGTACAGTCGCTGACACGCTGGCAATAGCCGTTCCTTCATGCTCACGTACAGGAGCAGGTGCTCGATGGCGGAACGACAAGTTCCTGGCGCCGAGAGAACCGGCGGGAGAAATCCATTTTCCAAACGGTCGGTTTATCCATCCACTGGAGCCATGCCCACCGGATTCCACTGGGCGGCAACCGAATCGGAGACGCTCCAGATTAGAATTGTATGAAAAAGTTGGTAGCGCAACAAGATAGGAAGCATCTTGGCTCTCAGTGGTGGAGCATGCGCGCTGCCGTTCGTCGATGCCGGTTGCCTGGGTGCATCGAAGCGGTTCGGTGACCGGTCTCGGGCGCCGCCGGGGGTATGTTGATCGGGTGGGCCCGCTCGCGGCAGGTGCAAGTAGGAGACCGATTCCTCACGGAGGCGGTGGCTGATGCGCGTACCGTCGACCGTACGTTCCTCGATCTGGGTGCCGCTGGTCGCGATCGTGGTCCTCCTCCTCGCGGGATGCGGCGCCTCGGCTCCCACCACCTGACGCCCTCAGCGGGACCTGCCGTAGACCTGCCGGCACTGGTCCGGCAGGTGGAGGCCTCGGTCGTCACCGTGCTTACCGGGTCCGGTGTGGGCAGCGGCATCGTCTACAAGACCGACGGCACCGTCGTCACCAACGCCCACGTGGTCGAGGGTGCCCGGCAGGTGAGTGTGGCCTTCGCGGACGGGCAACAGGTGTCCGCGAACGTGCGGGCCGTCGATCGTGTGACCGACGTCGCGGTCCTTCAAGCGGACCGCACGGATCTGACTGCGGCGACGTTCGAGACAGCGTTGCCAGAGGTCGGCGCGCTCGCCGTAGTCGTGGGCAGTCCGCTGGGGTTCGAGGCCACGGTCACCTCGGGCATCATCTCAGGATTGCACCGTCAGATCCCCGGGTCGGCTTCCACCGGGGCGCCGCTAGTCGACCTGATCCAGACCGACGCCGCGATCTCGCCGGGTAACTCCGGGGGTGCCCTGATCGACGGACAAGGGCGGGTCGTGGGGATGAGCCAGGCCTACATTCCCCCGTCGGCGGGTGCGGTGGCTCTGGGCTTCGCCATCCCCGCGGCGAATGTCGTCGACGTCGCAGACCAACTGCTGGCCTCGGGAACTGCCCAGCATGCGTACGTCGGCATTCAGCCCGGCACGCTGAGCCCGCAGATCGCCGAACAACTGGCAGTCGACCGCACCAGCGGTGCCGTCGTCCTCGAGGTCGTCCCGCTCGGTCCGGCTGCGACGGCGGGTATCCGGCCGGGCGATGTCATCACCGCGGTCAACGGCCACGACATCGAGTCGGCGGAGGACTTCATCGCGGCGCTCCGTGCCCTCGACCCGGGCGATCGAGTCGATTTGACCGTGCTCCGCGGTGGCGAGACCCAGCAGATCTCGGTCACAGTGACAGACCACCCCGCCAGCTGAACGGGCTCTTCGCGCTTGAGCGGGGTGCCCGGTAGTTGAATGGGGCTCGTGGCCCCGACATGCTGTTGGTCTCTCACAACGCGACAACAGCGAGGCCACGAGCATGAACGAGGGTACGTCAGTGCTGCTCGGGCTGGAGGACGAGTTCACCGTCCTGCAGCTCGAACGAATCGATGCCGACACGGTGCGTGTCGTCATCGAGGTCATCGACCCGGAGGGCGCCTGCCCCGAGTGCGGGGTGCTCACCTCAAGGATCAAGGAGCGGCCACTGGTTCGAGTCAAGGACTTGCCTGCCTCCGGCCAAAGAACCGATCTGTGGTGGCTCAAACGGCGCTTGGTGTGCCGCGAACCGGCCTGTGGGACAGCGACATTCACGCAGCAGTCCCGCGCTGTGCCGGCACGGTCGCGGCTCACGACCCGGCTACGAGAGAAGATCGGTTCGGCGATCGCGTCGGGCAACCGCGCCGTCAGCGAGGTCGCTAGCGAGTACCAGGTGGCGTGGTCGACCGCGCACCGGGCGCTCATCGCACTGGCCAACCAGTGGCTGCCCGAGCCGGAACCCACCCGCGTGCTCGGCATCGACGAGACCCGCGCCCGGTCGGTGCGCTGGGTGCTCGAAGAGGCCGGCTGGACACGGTCGAACCCGTGGATGACCTCGTTCGTCAACGCCGACCCCACCCTGCCCGGGCACCTTCTCGGGCTGCCCCCGGGACGCTCCGGGGCGTGCGTGATCGACTGGCTCGCGCTGCAGACACCCGCGTTCCGGGCCGGCATCGACCTGGTCGTGATCGACCCGTCCGCGCCGTACGCGGGCGGGATCCGCACCGCCCTGCCGGACGCGCGGATCGCAGTCGACAAGTGGCATCTCGTCGCCCTCGCCAACCTCATGGTCACCCAGGTCCGTCAACGGATCACCCGGCAACTGCACGGCCGCCGCGGCACCGCCACCGACAAAGTCTGGGCCAGCCGGCAACTGCTGCTCACCGGCTACGAGCACCTCACCGTGAAGCAAAAGGCCCGGTTCAACGCCGCCCTCGCCGCCGAGGATCCGACCAACGAGATCGCCGCCGCGCATGCCGTCAAGGAACGCCTGCGCCTGCTGCTGGCCGAACACCAGCCGCACCAGATCCGGCGCAGGCTGTACGACTTCTACGACGCCGCCGCCCGCGCCGACATGGAGGAAACCAGCCGCCTGGCGACCACGATCGACACCTGGTGGCCAGCGGTGCTCGTCGCGCTCACCGAGGACGTGACCAACGCCCGCACCGAGGGCTTCAACCGGATCATCAAGCAAACCAAGCGTGTCGGATGCGGCTTCACCAACATGGACAACTACCGAAGGCGCATCATGGTCCACATCGCCCTCACCCGAGGGCAGAGACCAGCAGCATGAAATCAGCACACGCCCCGCTCAAATGCGGAGAGCCGCTGAACGACTATTCCAAGAACGACCAAAACGGGGCGGGCGGGATCTGTGTTGCGGGCGGTCCGGCCCGCAGCGTTGCGGGTATCGCAGGCGTTGAGCAGCATTACCGTCCGCGTGTCCTTGGGACACAAAATTGGGAATACCAACTTCAACTTCGGGTCAGCCACGAACTGGGTGGACTGTCCTGTGCTCATCGGATTTGCTGACGCTCCTGATGGGCGCCGAGGGTGACGAGGGCCTCGATGCCGACTTTGTCGGCGGCGAGGTCGCAGAAGGCCTCGAATCGGGTCGTCGCGGCCGTCCTGTCGTATCGGGAGGTGGGATCGTCGATGTCGGTGGCCTCGGCCAGCGCGGTCAGATACCGCTGGGCCGTGCACAGGTCGTCGTTGGCCTCGATTACGGTGGCGTCGCGCAAGTCGTGCCGGCAGAACGGACGCACCTTCCGATCGGCGCTCTCGCGCGGACACCGTTGGGGGCAGTGCCATGGCGGGCCGTGGCTGCCGAGCCAGGTGGTGTCGGAGAATGGCACCTGCCCGCAACCGGGACACCGGGTCTGCAACCGCAGTCGGTGCCGCAGGCAGATCGGAAGCAACGGGTGCACCCATTGCCTCTGCCAGATGCAGTCCGGCTCGGCCTCAGCCGCGCCGCGGGGGGCCCGGTGGAAGGTGTGGGGTCAGGCCGTGCGGGCGGCGGATTCGCCGGCATTGTCGATGGTGGTCGCGGCGATCAACTCCGGGGTGATCGTCTCGGTGCCGGAGGCGATCGCCAGGTAGCAGACGCGGTCGATGAGGTTGGTCAGCGACGCTATCCGGCCCTGTGTGCGCCGGTGCAACACCTTCGCCTGCTCGACGAGCATCCCCTCGTGGGCGTCGGCCAACTTGATGTGCCCCTCCAACGTGCGGAGCAGGCTGATCCAACTCCGCAGCCCCGGATCGGTATCGACCGCGAACGGGGCGACCGGGCAGCGGGTGGCACGGCGGCTGGTCTGCGCGTAGGCGGCCTGTTCCCCGAGCTGCCCTTCATCGAAGAACCGCTTCTCGGCGAGCTGAACTCCGACGTAGACGAACGTCGCCGCCATCTCGTTGGCCAGACCCTTGAGGTGGTTGGACACCTCGATGCCGTTGCGATGCTTGAAGTCCACGAAGTGCAGGTCGTCGAGCACGACCAACCGGGTTTCGCAGCTGGTGACACAGTCGACGGCCAACGCACCCAGCTTGGAGGTCGACGCCCGGTCGACGGCGGGAGGAATGATCAAGACCTGTGGATCAGGGAGGGCGTGCCTTCCCGTAAATATGATCCTGGTAGTCACTTGATCAAG
>NZ_LZTE01000001.1:0-818 GCF_001665925.1 Gordonia sp. 852002-50816_SCH5313054-c | reverse complement strand
GATAGCCGTTTGCGCGGTCTCGATGGTGTCGAAGGCGCCAGTCTCGTCGAGAAGCTCCCGGCGCAATGTGCGATGGAATCGTTCGATTTTGCCGGTCGTGGTCGGTGACCGGCGTTTGGTCAACCGCGCGGTGATGCCGTACTCGCGACACGTCCGCTCGAAGAGCACCTCAACCGGCAACGGCCGCGTGTGTCTGCCGGTGAACTGGTTGCCGTTGTCGGTGAGCACCTCGAACGGCACGCCCCATCGATTCATCGCCCCGACGAACGCTTCACACACGGCACTGCCACTGGGCTGCTCGAGAACCGCGGCGACGGTGACGAAGCGGGAATGGTCGTCGATGCCGGTCAACAGTTTGCATTCCCGGCCGCCAGCCAGGAACACACCTCCAACCAGGTCGAGTTGCCACAGATGCATCGGAGCTTCCCGCTCCCATCGCTTGTAGACCCGTTTATGTAGCTGCTCTTGAGGATTGACCAATCCGTTGCGTACCAGCACGCGGTGCACCGTGGCCCGCGCGGGCGCGGGCGCATAAGGGTCGAGGCGTCCGAGTTCGTAGACGATGCGCCGGGCACCCCACCGCCGGTGGGTGCGTCGCATTTCGCAGATCGTCGCCTCCACTTGTGGAGAGATCTGGTTCGGGCTAGTACGCGGTCGGCGAGATCGATCCGATAAACCGCCCAGACCTGATGCGGCATAGCGCTTGCGCCACGCCGTGACCGTTTGGCGAGAGACACCGTAACGGTTAGCGACCTCGATGACCGGAGCACCGTCGGCGACTTCGGTGACCGCACGGAACCTGACCTCCACACGCACCC